>JAGHSP010000129.1 GCA_018065815.1 Candidatus Sodaliphilus limicaballi
TGATGAAGGCGGTTTACAACAACTATGCCACAACCATAGCAACGACCCCCAACACGCTTGTAATTGCCTCGGGCGGATATAAGTTTGCCGACATCTCCAGCCTGGGCATCATTCTCAAGGTCGTGAACCTTATCATCGCCATCTCAATGGCTATGCTGGTCTATCCCTTGAAAAGATAGTTGTCATATATGGAAAAAAAGTGGTATGTTTGGACTTTAAGCATACCACTTTTTTTAGGAGATTACCCCATTGGTGTATAGTTCCCAGTGGCCCATTTTAGTTAAAAATGCATTTAACTCACACGTTTTGACCTCGAAACAAATGAAAAGTTCAGAAAAATGATTATCTTTGCACGCAAGTGCGAGAAAGACAAACGCTCGTGCACTCGTACAAACTATAGCTATCATGGGACAATTAGCATTCCTATATCTCTTCCTTAGGGCATACGTTTTGGTGTCCATTCCTGTTGATAAATATGAAAACAGGAGACACGTGCATGTATTCCCTCGACTGAAAGGAGCAAGAGGAAAACATTCCGTGGCGAAGATTTGGCTCGAAACCAACGGAGTGCCTGATGTGGTGATTTACGAGTCTTCGCTATCAACAAAAGAAAACGATCTGCTCGTTCAAATCATTCGCGAGAATTGGGAATACATTGACCAACAGCTCACCAAATCATTTGAAGGCATCAAGACAACAGTCAAAGAAATAACTCTAAAAAAGTAAACGATTATGTGCAAGTATAAAGACACCAATATAGGAATAAAAAAACTCAACTTTACAGAGAAGCGAGGCATGATGGTGGTTTACCTTACCGATGGCCGTGTGGTGATGGTTCCCGTTAACTATTTCCGCGACATTAAGCACATGTCCGTTAAAGAGCGCTCAAAATGGTATATTCTTGATGACCAGTATTTCACATTTGAAAATATGTCACGCGTATATTCTGTAAAGGACGTACTTAATTATAATATGATTCAACGGTAACACTCTGGGCATCATTCTCAAGGTCGTGAACCTTATCATCGCCATCTCAATGGCTATGCTGTTCTATCCCTTGAAATGATAGTTGTCATATATGAAAAAAAGTGGTATGCTTGGACTTTAAGCATACCATTTTTTTATATATGGCGTTCTTTGAGGAATTTGCTGTGCCAGATGAAGAAGGCTGTAACTGTGGCTGTCATTGCTAGTGCAGTGAGGATGTAGCATATCACCGGTGGCATGCCTAGGGTCTGCTTGCTGATGGTGACAAAGAGGGTGCAGATGCCTGTCATTATCACGGCAGGGACGAGGGTTGCCCAGTAGAATACCTTCTTTCTTGCCAGATACACGGTGATTGCCCACAGGGTGAATACCGAAAGCGTCTGGTTGGCCCACCCAAAGTATTTCCAAAGCACGCTGAACGAGTCGGGATTGTCGAGTTGCCACAAAAGCATCAGCAGCGTTGCCACAAAAATGGGAATGGAGATAATGAGTCGCTTGAAAATGGGCTTTTGGTCGTAGTTGAAATTCTCGGCAACGATGAGGCGTGCCGAGCGCAGCGCAGTGTCGCCGGTGGTGATGGGGGCGAATATCACCCCCATTATTGCCAGCAGGCCGCCTATCGCTCCCAGCCATCCGTTGCACACGTGCATCACAACCTTGGGTGCAGAGAAAAACTGCGTGACGGTGAGTTCGCTCTGGCCTGTAAATGCCGCTACGACTTCGGGAGAACAAACCTCGCGCCATCCCTCGCTGTAAAAGAACCAACTGCTCACGGTTGCCCATACTAGCGTTACAAGCCCCTCGGTGATCATTGCTCCGTAGAACACAGGACGTGCCTGGCGCTCACTCTTGAGGCAACGCGCCATCATGGGCGACTGTGTGGCATGGAACCCGCTGATGGCTCCGCAGGCGATGGTAATGAACATGGCCGGAATCATGCTGTCGGGGCTCTTGATGCCTAGTTTTGCCTTGCCCATGTCGTAAAGGCCGTCCCACAATTCTGGTATTTGCGGGTGCTTGATCACGAGCATCACAAACAGTGCGATGCCCATGAAGATGATTGAGAAAGCAAAGAGAGGATAAATCTTGCCTATGATTTTGTTTACCGGCATCATGGTCGCGATGATGTAGTAACCGAAGATTATGAGCATCCACACTAGCAGCCCCGAGAACACACCGTCGCTGAACATGCCCGAGAGCAACGTGGCAGGGCTCAACACAAACACGGCCCCCACCATGATGAGCAGCAGAAGAGAGAATACCAGCATGATGTTCTTCATTGTGGTTCCCAGGTATTTGCCCACAATTTCTGGAAGGCCCATGCCGTCGTTACGGAGGCTTATCACGCCTGCCAGGTAATCATGTGTCGCTCCGCCGAAGATGCAGCCTAACACTATCCACAGGTAGGCCGCAGGACCATACCACATTCCCATGATGGAACCGAATATGGGACCTGTGCCGGCTATGTTGAGGAATTGTATCATGAAAATCTTCCAGCTGGGAAGCACCATGAAGTCAATGCCGTCGTTGAGGCGAACAGCGGGAGTCGGTCGGTCGTCAGGGCCAAACAATTTCTCCACGAACTTGCCGTAGAAGAAATATCCCAGAATCAATGCGATGAAGCTTAGAGCAAATGTGATCATAGATTTTAAGTTCCGGATCGACGCACCGCAATTAGGGTGTCAATCTCTGGGGGCAGATGGTGTTATCGTTTGACTTTAAGGCATTTGATGGCCTCGGGGGTAAGGTAGGGCGTCAGGTCTTTTATGGAGATGAGCGCTTGGGGCATACCTGCTGCATAGGGTGCAATCTCATAGGCTCCATACTGGAACATGATTCCGTCATTGACAACCCAGGGAGAACTGCCCGGTGTCCTGACAGGTATGTTGCCGTCAAACAGGACTTCTTGCAGTTGATTGTCGGTAGTCACGCTGAAATATTCTTTCAACCCTTTTTTGAGCAGGTGGGATATATGTGCGTTCTTCTTCACAAGTAGGTCGCTCATGTCCTTGCAGTCGCTCTTGCGGAAGGTCACGCCATGGCAATAGGGCATGCCATGAGCTGCTCCGCAGTTGTAGTCATATCCTTGCATCTCATAGCTGACAAGCTCATTTGTCTCATAGACCTTGGTCAAACTAAACTCTATGGTCATGTCATTGTCGTTTTCTTTCACGTTGAGAGCATAGGCGTCAACTAATTGCTCGGCGTTGCTATATGCTATCGTAGCTACGCCCAGACTGCTAGCCATCCATTTGACCACGGTTTGTGACAGCTTGTCATTGCCAGTGGGGAAATCAATGGTAGCATCAATGCCTGGAGTCCAGCCTTCGGGAGCATACTCCTGGGCTTCGCTCGAAGAGATTGCCCAAGTGCGTTTCACGTTAGCTTGTTTTACCTGTAAATTGGCAGCAACGGCGCTTATGAATGCAGCTGCAAGCGCTATAAATAGAAATGTTCTTTTCACAATTGCGTTATTTGATTTGTTGATTATGGTTTTTCTATTACAGAGGTGCCGTCGATGTCGGCGATGCGGGCTTTCAGTGCAGGCATCTTGTCGGCGTCGCACTGCAGGGTCATCGAGCAGGTGTTGTCAAACTGCTGGTCTATCATCACCACGTCGCCGCCCTTGACAAGCTTCATCACGTCGTTCATCGACAGGTAGGGGAAAGTGAACGAAACCTGCGCCTGCTCGTGGCACTCGAGTATCTCGGCCGCTTCGATTGCTAGGCGGGCAGCTTCGCGGTAGGCCACGATGAGACCCGATGTGCCCAGTTTGATGCCGCCGAAGTAGCGCACAACGACAATGACCACATTCGTCAGGCCGAACGAGTTGATTTGCCCCAGGATGGGTTTCCCCGCAGTTCCGCTAGGTTCGCCGTTGTCGCTGCTCAGGTACTCGTTGCGTTCAGTGCCTATCATGTAGGCCCAACACACATGGCGCGCGTCGTGGTAGTCGTTGGCATAACGCTTGACGACGGCCTTGGCCTCGTCGGCACTCTGCACGGGCTCGACGAACGCGAGGAAACGGCTCATCTTCTCGGTATACTTGGCTTGCGACAAGCCCTTTACAGTCTTGAAAAAGTCACTCATAAATCATTTCCTCTCCGTTGCCGTCGATGTCCTCAATATCATATTGATACATTTCGAGGTCAAATTCCTCGGGGTCATAGTCGCCGTACCACTCAATGAGTTCCTTGGCACGTTTAGACCTGGGTTTCTTGATGGCTTCGCAAAAGTCCATGTAGCCCGGCACACCGCCTATATCCTCGGGGGGACAAGCTCGTTTGCCGCCAATGAGTGTGACAAGGTTGCGGTTTTCTCCCTCCTCGTAGTCTCGTGATTCTTGAACAGTGATGAGGTGTTCCCAACCGTCGCCAAAGTCGTATTCAAATGTGCACTTGTCGCCTGTGTTGAAAATGAGGTCACCTATGGTGTAGTTGCGAGAATCTTTGTTTTCCATCATGCTGAACATATCGAAACCATCATCACTTGTAGGCACAGAGTAGAACGTGGTTCCTTTAACAAACTGATGCAGATGCTCCATATCCCACCCCATAGACAACAAAATGATGTGGGCAAATGATTCAAGAATCAGGTTTGAGGGAATAACAAGCTTGCGCCAGATGGGGGGCTTTATGCCTTTGAGTTCGACGCGCACGGTGAGTTGGCGTGAGGGACGTTCGGGGTGACACACTATGGTGGTAAGTCCCATAGATGGAAGAAGATCTTCTTCAGGGTCAAGGGGATTGTTTCCCCATTCGTCATTATCGTCTTCATCTCCCATGCCATCGGGCATAGGAAATCCCATTGTGTCGTGAAGATGGCCCATGAGTTTCATCATGAACTCCATTTTCCCTTGTTCGTCGAGGGCTTCGTAGGCTTCAAAAATCTCGGTGGGAGAGAGCTTTAGTTTCATATTTTAGCAGATTTTTATGGATTATTTATTTGCCATGTTGTAGATGGCGGCCATTGCAGTGGTGTCGATTTTCTCAAGCGAGCCGTAGGCGAGTTTTCCGCCATGGCTGCACTTGTCCACCATCTCGGCTATCTCGGCCTCGGTCACCTTGCGTCCCAGCAGTTCGGGGATGCTGGTGGGCATGCCGATGGTGCGGTAGAAGTCCTCAACGGCCTCAATGCCCTTGAGTGCTGTTGCCTCAAGGTCGGTATAATCGCAAGTCACGCCCATCACATTCACGGCAAACTGCACGAAACGGTTCACGTGGCGTGGCATGACATACCTCGCATAGCTGCCCCACATGGCTGCAAGACCGGCTCCGTGGGTCACGCCGAACATGGCGCTGAGCTCGTGCTCGAGCTTGTGGGTCACGAAGTCCTTCTCGCCGCCGCACTCGGTGAGGTCGTTGTGCGCAAGGCTGCCGGCCCACATTATTTGGGCACGCAGGCGGTAATCCTCGGGTTTCTTGAGCACCTCCACAGCACATTCCTTCACGGTGCGCAGCAATGCCTCGGAGATAGCGTCGGTGAGCATCATGTCCTGGTGGGCGCAGAAGTAGCGTTCCATAGTGTGCATCATGATGTCGGTCGCTCCTGCTGCGGTCTGATAAGCGGGCAGGGTATAGGTGCGCTCGGGATTCATGATGGCAAACTTGCAGCGGCACAGGTCACTGTTCACTCCGCGCTTGAGCATGCCAGCCTCATCATTGGTGATGACGCAACTGCTGCTCATCTCGCTGCCAGCCGCAGGAATTGTCAGAACAGCGGCAACTGGCAGGCAAGCCTGGGGCACAGCTTTGCCGTCCCACAAATCCCACACGTCGCCCGTGTAGGGCACGCCGTAGGCAATCGCCTTGGCCGAGTCGATGACGCTGCCGCCACCCACTGCAAGGACAAAGTCAATCTGCTCCTTGCGGCACAGCTCGATGCCGCGGCGCACCATTGTCAGCTCTGGGTTGGGGACAACGCCGCCCAGTTCCACGGTGTAGATGCCAGCCTCGTTGAGCAAGGCGGTCATCTTGTCGAGCAATCCGCTCCTGCGAGCACTGCCGCCGCCATAATGAACCAATACACGGCTGCCGCCAAAACTCTTAACCAGCGAAGCCACTTGTTCCTCGCTCTCACGTCCAAATACCACGCGAGTGGGTGTATAGAAATTAAAATCTTTCATTGTGATGTAACTTATATTTTATATGCAAAGTTACACTTTTTTCATGAGAATGTAAAATCGCTTTGTGAAAAATAATAGAACCCATCAATAATGAGGGGTATTTTCGTGTTAATATAATTTAACGGTAAGGTACGAAATAAGTAACTATTCAGCAATGGTATTTTGGGTAATATCCCCGCGCAGATCTCACTGA
>JAGHSP010000033.1 GCA_018065815.1 Candidatus Sodaliphilus limicaballi
TTGACAGAAAAGAAAAGAAAATGAAATTATTCTAATTATTTTAATTTCTTTCAGTTATTATTAAATCAGTGTTATCAGTAAGATCCGCGCGGGGAGGCCCACAACCTGATCCAATATTCTGCGGGGGAAGTCGCAAACGGATAATTTTTCAAGTGCTCATTTGGTTTTTTCCTAGGGTATTTATCGTGTAATCCGCGTTTTTTAGTTATATTTGCAGTTTAAAAAGTATGAAGTGTATGATGAATTGGGATAAACTCATTAGCGATAAGCGACTGGGGCTTGAGCATTATCATGACACAAAGGGCGGTGTGCGCAGTGATTTTGAACGCGACTATGACCGCCTGGTGTTCTCGTCGCCGTTTCGCCGCTTGCAGAACAAGACACAGGTGTTTCCCTTGCCTGGCAGCATCTTTGTGCACAACCGATTGACCCACAGCCTCGAAGTGTCGTGCGTGGGCAAGTCGCTGGCTGGTGAGGTGGCGTTGCAGCTGCGTGAGCGTTATGCTGGCGAGCCGTGGTGCGACAAGCTGCGCGACCTGGGCGAGATAGTTGCTGCGGCGTGCTTGGCGCATGACCTGGGCAATCCTCCGTTTGGTCACTCGGGCGAGAAGACCATTGGGGCTTACTTCAGCGAGGGTCGTGGCTTGGCTCTGCGTGAACAGCTCACTGCCGAGCAGTGGAACGACTTGATACACTTTGAGGGCAATGCCAATAGCTTCCGCACGCTGGTGCACCAGTTCAACGGACGACGACCTGGCGGTTTTGCGATGACTTATAGCACGCTGGCATCGATAGTGAAATATCCCTACTCGTCGTCGCAGGCGGGCAAAAAAGGCAAGTTTGGGTTTTTCTGCAGTGAGAAAGAGCAGTTTGAACGCATAGCAACCGAGCTGGGCATGATCAAGCTGTGCGAGGAGCGTTACTGCCGCCATCCGCTGGTATATCTTGTGGAGGCTGCCGACGATATCTGCTACCAGATCATGGACATCGAGGACGGACACAAGCTCAAGATTCTCGAAACAGAGGAGACCATGTCGCTCATGCTGTCGTTCTTTGAAGAAGACCGTCGCAAGCACATGTGTGAGGTGATGAGCCATGTTGCCGACCCCAACGAGAAGATCGCTTATCTGCGCTCGAGCGCCGTGGGGCTGCTGGTGCAGGAGTGTGCTGCCACATTTGTTGCCCACGAGCAGGAGATACTGGAAGGACGCTTCGAGGGCTCGCTCATCGACAGCATATCGCCGCTTGCCGCCGAGGGCTACAAGCAGTGCAGCCAGGTGGCGTTTGATAAGCTTTACAGGGCTGGTTATGTGGTTGACGTGGACCTGGCGGGTAACCGCATCATCAACCTGCTGCTGGAGAAGCTCATCGACGCGGTGATGCACCCCGAGCGCAACTACTCGCAGCTGCTGCTCAACAAGTTCCCGCAGCAGTATGACGTGCGCGCTAGTTCGCTATATGAGAAAATACAGGCTGTGCTCGACCACATCAGCGCAATGACCGATGTCTATGCGCTCAACCTTTACCGCCAGCTTGATGGCATATCCATACCGACAGTATAAAAACTAAAATAAGAATGAAAAATTTTAAAAGTACATTGATTGCCGCGGCAGCATTGCTGGTGTTAATGCTGACCTCGTGCGATGACAAGTCAAAGGATCCGACCAATCCCGTGATTACGACTCCGTTTAAGTTTACCGAGGGGTTTGTTGACCAAGTGGAGCATCCCACGTCGATAGATGTGTCTAACTGGATGGCAAAGCTTGATGATAACACCAAAGTGTGCAAGTTGAGTATTCCCGGCACGCACGACGCTCTCACGGGCATGGGCTTCTATGATCCTGTGCTCAAGTGTATGTTCAACGTCACTGCATTGTCGCAGGTATCGACCCTCGAACAGCAGCTCCAGCATGGCGTGAGGTTCTTCGACATACGTCCCATCGTGTCGGTCGATACGGTGGCCCACGCCCGTGTGCTGCGTTGCACTCACGGCATGAGCGAGTTAGATATAACCTTTGAACGCGCGCTCGACATTATCTCGGGCTTCCTCAAGACCCATCCGGGCGAGTTCTGCATAGTCAAAATTCAGCACGACAACGGCACTGAGGACCAAATCTCGTGGGTGCCCATGATGCTGGAACTCATGGCGAAGAGCAAGTATGACGACTTGTTTGCCGACTGGAAACCCGACTTGCGGGTAGGGGAGATGAGAGGCAAGGTGCTGTTCTTCAACCGTGTGTCGGTCGATGGACTGGTGGGTGCCAAGTGCCCGTGGCCCGACGAGGACCCTGATGTGGACGAGAATGTCTATTACGACCAGGAGCGCAGCCGCACGATAGAGTCTTGCTACGACTCATCGGTCAAGTCCACGCTGTGGGTGCAAGACTACTACAAGGTGACTACCAAGCAACGCCAGGACACCAAGGTGGCTGCGGTGCTCAAGATGCTCGACGACGCACGCACTGTGACCTCGGTGCCCGACGACAACACGTGGATAGTAAACCACTGCTCGGCCTACACCTTCCCCTCGGCACAGGGATATGTCGAGAATGCCCAGGTGGTTCACCCACGGGTAATCGAGAACCTGCTGTTTAATACTGGCACTGTGGGCATTGTGGCTATGGACTTCTCGTGCTATGACAACGTGCACGTGATAGTCAACGGCGGCACTCCCTACACGTCGCTCTATCTCTACGGCAACAAGCCTTGCAGCCAGTCGATGATTAACTTGCTTATTGAGTCAAATTTTAAATAAAATAGAAGGTATGAAGATATATAGAACCATATTGTTGATAATAATAGCATGTCTCATGCCGCTGGTGTCTCATGCCGAGCGCAACACCGATGAGGGAATGTTCAACCATCTGTCGCTGGGTGGTACCTTGGGTACCACAGGCTATGGAATTGACGTGGCAATGCCTTGCACCAAACTGGTGTCGCTGCGCGCTGGTGTGTCGATACTGCGCATAGGCGAAATCAACTTTAATGCACCCACCACGCTTGCCAACGTGCTCACCGACATGAAGATCATTGACAAGGATATGGAAGAGAGCCTGCGCAACACCGATGCCGCTGTGCTCATCAACCCCAGGCTGGTGAATGCTCACATCATTGCCGACATTTATCCGTTCAAGCACTCGACGTTCCACTTCTCGGCGGGAGTGTTTGTGGGCAACAACACTATGCTCGGCGTGTATAACAAGACTCCAGGCTCGTTCAAGTTCCTTAACAGGGCAAACGAATATGTTGAGGACTATAACCGCCTGTTCGGCACAAAGTACTCGCCAGTGGGTATCCAGTTTGGCGACTACCTGCTCACCGCCGACAAGAACGGCAACGTGGATGCCGAGATGAGAATCAATCCCGTGCGCCCCTATGTGGGCATAGGCATGGGCCGTTGCTTGGGCCGCACCAATCGTTGCAGCGTGATGATGGACGCCGGATTCATGTTCTGGGGCACACCTAAGTTCCGCCTCAATCATGATAAGACAATCTCATCGGGCGACCCGCAGTCGAGCTTCCTGGGCACATTCTCATCGCTGAAAGCTTTTCCTGTGATACAACTGCGCATTGCAGGCGATATATTTTAAGATGATGCAAAAAATTATTACTGTCCGGTTAAAGTTGCGAGAGTCGTACTAACTTCTCCAAACACTGCCAGTTACGACACTTTGGTATAACCGGGGCCCGTGCCGCGACCAGCGAACCTCCCTTAAAATAGAGGACTCTGTCCTCAAAATGATAATACACTATCTGTGATGTAATTCCATTTTGCTTGCAGAGCAAGCTATTTTCTAAGCGAAGCATAAAAATCATAATAAAAATATTTTCTTTTTTTACCGGACAACAATAGCAAAAAATCAATAAATAGAGATGAAAAAAATCATATATACAGCGCTGATGGCTGCAATAGCCATGGGTGCCACTAGTTGCAAGGAAGACTACTCGGTGGGCGAGAAAGTGGGCACCGTGATGGAGTTTACTAAAAAAGGCGTGATCTGGGAGTCGTGGGAAGGCAGTCTGTTCCTCACCCAGACGGGAATGGGCAATAGCGGGGATCCGTTCTATTTCTCATTCGACAACGACAATCACGACCAGGATTCGCTCGTCAACATCATTCACCAGGCTCAAATCGAGGGCTGGAAAGTGAAACTCAAGTACCATGCCGTGTGGGGTGGCAAGAACGTGTGCAGCAATCGAGGCGAGACCGATTACTTTGTGGATGACGTCATCGTGCTCGACAAGGACTTTGCCCACTCGTCACGCCAGGACGAAGTCGAGGGACATGGACGTGTGGTTGACACTGTGTATGTAGTGCTCGACAAGTCTCAAATTAAGAAATAACCTGTGACCTATATGAAACAAATCGTAACCCATTTCACCGACAATGATGCATACACATATAGCTGTATGTATTACATATTGCAGAAGTACCCTCGTGCCGAGGTGGAATACACATTCTTTGACCGTAACCACACGAAGTATCCCGAGGGGTTTGCGGCATTGCTGCAAGAGCAAATCGAGTATATGCCAGCCGTGACTATCACCGACGAGGAGGTGAACTTCATGCGCGAGAAGATGTACTTCCTGCCCGAGTGGTTTTTCACCTATCTGCGTGGTTTCCGCTTCAACCCCAGCGAGGTCAACATCTCCCAGGACGAGGAGGGACACCTTAATATCCTCATCCGCGGCAAGTGGTTCTCAACCATAGTGTGGGAAATGGTGCTGTTGCAATGCATCAGCGAACTCATGCACATCCTGCTGGGCGACATGGATCACTATGACGCGAAACTCGAGGAAGACCGCACACGTGCCAAGGCCGAGCGCGCACTCAAGAACGGGCTCGTCATCAGCGACTTCGGCTCGCGACGACGCTTCTCGTTTGACCATCAGGACATGGTGGTGCGTGTGTTCAAGGAAGTGAGTGAGCAAGGCGGCTGGACCGACGAGGCAGGCGAGTTCCACAAGTGGACTGGCGCTTTCCCCGGCACCAGCAACGTGTATTTTGCTATGAAGCACGACATCACGCCCATAGGCACCATGAGCCATCAGCTCATCGAGTTTGAGGAAAACGTGAGCGGACTGTTTGAGTGCAACTTCAACGTGATGCGCAAGTTCAGCGACGTCTATGACGGCGACAACGGCATCTTCCTCTATGACTGCTTCGGCGACAAGGTGTTCTTCAACAACTTGAGCAAGCGCATGGCGATGATGTACAAAGGATTGCGCGTCGATAGCGGCAAGGAAGAGGAACAGCTGGAGAAGATTATTGCCAAGTATGAGTCGCTAGGCATCAACCCTGCAACCAAGCAGGTGGTGTATAGCAACGGCCTGAACATTGACCGCGCCATCGAGTTGCACAAGTTCACGGCGGGACGCATGCAGGACAGCTACGGCATAGGAACCCACCTCACATGCGACATCACCGATGTCAAGCCCATGAACATCGTGGTGAAACTCACCAAGATGCGCATCACCGAACTGCGCGAGTGGCACGACTGCGTGAAACTCTCGTGCGACAAGGGTAAGACACTAGGCAACCCCGACAAGTGCCGCTACCTACTGTCACAGATAGGCGAATGATATATAGCGTTTCTGCTAACTAAAACCACCCGGTGCAAAGGCCTTTGCATCGGGTGGTTTTGGTTAGTTGGAAGGTGTTTGTTTTAGTTGCCCAGTTGCATCTTGACCAGCGTGTTGACGTCGGTGATGTCAACATCGCCATCGCTGTTGACGTCGGCACGGGCTTTGTGCTCTTCGTTTCCTTGGCCCAAGAGCAATGCTACAATGGCATTGATGTCGGTGATGTCAACTTCTCCGTCGCCATTGACGTCACCCACCTCATATTCGGGATCCACCTTGGGTTCACACACTCTGAATTCAATCCAGCTGCCCCACGGGCTTGTGCTGGTGGTGTGGGGATTCTGAATGGCAAGATAATAACTTTTGCCTACTGCCCCGGCAAACTCGCCATGGAAGTTAACAACGCTGCTGCCGTTAGTGGGAATCACTACGTTGTTAGATTTTACGGTTTGCCCTATATAGTAAGAACCATTGCTTTCATAGATGATATACATCTCGAGTTGTCCGGCAAACACACCGCCGGTGTTGCGTATGGTGACGCTAGCGTTAACATCGTTGGCAGGCATTTCGCTCGCTTGCGGAGTGAGGTCGGTCATCATCTGCAAGTTGAACTGGCCTCCGCCATCTGCAACCTTGACGGGAGTGGAACCTAATATGTTGTTATCAGCGTCGCGCACCACAAGGTCATAATCGCCCGCAGGCACATCGGCAGTGAGATTGGTCTCGAATGAGAACGATTTGCCTTGTGCTACTGCAATCTTGAATACACTTGACTGCAACTTGACCACATTGTTCTGTTCCAGAGAAAGAGTGACGTCGCCATAGAATTCACTACCCGAGTTTGTGACAGTGGTTTTTACGCAGAATTGCAAACCGCTATAAATAGTATTGCCATTTATCTCGGTGGTTGCCGACAGAGCGCCAAGGTCGC
>JAGHSP010000404.1 GCA_018065815.1 Candidatus Sodaliphilus limicaballi
CGCTAACGGTGTGCCTTTCACACTGCATCGCAACAATGCATCTAACGACTTCACCAACATTCAGTTCGACCTTATCTTCCCCGTTGATGAGAACGGAAAGGGAATTCGTCCCATTGAGATTGACGGGGTTTATGATTGGGCAGGGCAGGATATAACTATGGTAAGCAAACCACAAATACCAGCAGTTATTTTCAAAAACAATTTTGACAATGCAGATTTCTATCCAGTTCACCGTGTAGTAGGCGTTAACGTGACTAAGACTGCTCAGGAACCAAACCCCATTCAGTTCTACACACTGAATATCGCTGCCGACGAAGGCATGCTTCCCGGCGACTATCCTCTCAAGATCCAACATCTCAAGTACACATCGTCTGACGACAACTCCTATACCACTGAAGGCGAACAGGTAGTTTGCATAATTCACATTGATGCTGCAGGCTCAGAGCCCGAAGCAGACACTACCGACATCTCGTCAATGACTTACGCTCTGTATTGCAATGACGTCAAGACCCGTCCGGGCCAGCAAGTAGAAATGAAACTCAACATGAAGAACGCTACTCCCGTCTGCTTGTGGCAAGCCGACCTGGTTTTACCCGAAGGCTTTAGCGTAGCTACCGACGAGTCAGGCGAGCTGTCAATCAACATTTCGGGTAGCCGCACTTCACAGAGTAAGCACAACATTGCTGCAAACACCTTGAAAGACGGCAGCATACGCATCCTGTGTTCATCTACAACAAACAAGGAATTCCTTGACAATGATGGCGAAGTAGCAACAATAATCTTAAATGTTCCCAATGACATTGCCGATGGCGAATACTCATTAATGATTCGCTCACAGCTCATGGTTGAGAACAACGCAACAGCAACTAGCTACCAAGTAGAAAGTGTATCATCAAAGATTATCGTCAAAGATTTCACCATCGGTGATGTCAACAACGATGATGAAATCAACGGCATTGACCTTGTTTACATCTCTAACATTATCCTTGAGAACCCTGTAGAGGGAGCAATCGCAAAAGCCGCCGACATAAACAACGACGGTGTAGTCAACGGCACTGATTATGTACTTGAGGTTAACAAAATTCTGGAACGCCCCACAGCGCAGAATTCTGCATCAAAAAAGATCGCTCCAGCCGAAGACGCAACAACTAGCTATGCTATTTACTCAAACGATGTCACTACCGACGCCAACAGCATGTTTGTCATTCCCGTCAGCGTATTGAATGACAATCTTTTCACACTGTGGCAGGCCGACTTTGAATTGCCCGAGGGCTTTAGTTTCGCAGTTGATGACGATAATGAAGCTTTAGTTGAGATTACTGGCAACAGAACCACCTATAAGAACCACAGTATCTCAACAAATTTACTGCAAAGCGGTGACTTAAGGGTTCTGTGTGCTTCTACCACTAACAAAGAATTCAAAGATAACGACGGAGAAGTAGCAACAATCAGCATTAACGTAGGCGACAATGTTGCATCTGGCGATTATATTATCAAGATAAAGAAAGGTCTCGTAGTTGAAGCTAATGGTACTGGACACAATACTGCAGACTCTGAAATCACAGTTACCGTTTACAACACATCTACCGTCATCAATGACATCACCGTGAACAACGGCAAGGTTAATGTATTCAACACATTCGGTCAGCTCGTCAAGAGCAACGTTGATGCTGCTACAGCAACCGAAGGACTATCTAAAGGTATCTATATCGTAGGTAACAAGAAAGTTGCTGTAAGAGAATAAAATTCATTAGGTAATCTTCATAATTGGATGTGTCGCATAGCTGCGGCACATCTTTTTTTGTGTGAAATTGCGAACAAGAACAATACACCCTAACAAGGGAAAATTAATACAATTTATGTGAATGTAGAGCAAGAATAGGAAATTTATTGCTATTTTTGCAGTGTTATTAAACAACGAAACAATGAAACGATTCACCATCGTCCTTGCCATTGCACTCATGTTCACCGCATTAAACTCCCAGGTGATCACACAGATGGCCAAGGACAACATGAAGATTGAAAAGGGCGAGCGTCCCGGCAGCGATGACGACCGCTTGTCGCGACGACCCATGGAGGTGCAGCTTGACTCTAGCGCCGTTTACTACAAGCTCATTGACTCGGCGCAGATGCGCATCAAGGAGCAGGACTGGGCACTCGCCGAGGACTACATCAGGCGTGCTATCGCCACCGAGCCGCAGAACAACACCAACTCGATGCTGCTCTCTAACCTCGCAACGCTGCAACGCTACCAGAGCAAGCTCAACGAGGCTGTGAAGAACTACACCCTCGCGCTCGATATGACCCCTAACGCCGTCACCCTGCTGCTCAACCGTGCGGCTGTGCACTTGCAACGGGGCGACATGGACGCTGCCGTCGCCGATTTCACGCGAGTGAGAGAACTCGATGAGACCGAGGCCGAGTCTCGATACACGCTGGGTATGCTCGCCCTTGACCGCGGCGACTACGACGAGGCCGAGAAACTCTTCAACGAAATAAGGAAGGCCAACCCCAAGTCGGTCCTTGCATTTGAAGGACTGGGCATGATGTACAAGGAGCAAGGCGACTACGCCAAGGCAACCGCACACTTGAGCGAGGCAATAAAGCAAGACCCCAACCCCACCCTGCTGGGCAACCGCGCCGACTGCTACCTAGTGCTCAAGCAACTCAACAATGCCGCTGCCGACATACAGGAGGCCCTGGAGAAGACCCCCGACGATGGATTCCTGTACCTGCTGCGCGCCAAGCTCAACAAAATGCGATTCAACTTCGGCGACATGCAGCGCGACATCAACCTTGCCATAAAGCACGGCGTGGACGAAGAGACAGCCAAGCAAATAGAAAACTTAAAATAAACCTGCTATGATACAACCCATCGACCTTTGCCCCGGCGTGCTGGCATTCACCACACAACGCGGTAATGTGAATACCCGCAACAAGTACAGCGAGTTTAACGTGTGCAACTACACTGGCGACGATGCTCTGCACGTGCTCGACAGCCGCATGATGCTGTGCATGCAATTAGGCATCGACATGGACAGCCTCATCATGCCGCACCAAACTCACTCTTGCCGCGTGGCAGTGATCGACAATAGATATATGAGCTTGGACATTGACAAGCAAGAGAACGTTCTTGATGGTGTCGATGCTCTGGTCACACGACTCGACAACGTGTGCATAGGCGTCAACACTGCCGACTGCGTTCCGTTGCTGCTAGCCGACCCCGAGGCACGAGTCGTTGCCGCAGTGCATGCCGGATGGCGAGGCACAGTGGCAGGCATTGCAGCACGTGCCATCGACACCATGGTCAAGCAAGGCGCACGGCCAGGTAACATCATCGCAGCCATGGGACCCGCGATTTGCCAGGCATGCTTCGAGGTGGGCGACGAAGTGGTGGAGCAATTTGAAAAGGCTGGCTTTGAGATGGATAGCATCTTGACACGCGATGCACGCACACTTAAAGCGCACCTTGATCTTTTAGGCGCTAATAGACAGATTCTCAAGAAGTCAGGCTTAAAAGAAAACCACATATTCACGCCTTGCAAATGCTCTCGCTGCAACCCGGCCTCATACTTCAGCGCACGAGCACTGGGCATCAACTCGGGACGCACTTTCACGGGAATTATGCTGAAAAAATAATTCTCCCTGACTATTAACACGTTGGCAATTTCACGCAAAAAATAGTACTGAAATAATTTTGCCGTGTGAAAAATCTTGCTTAATTTTGTGTGATGTTTTCACTAATCGAGCACATAGAATATCTCATGATGAGCAACGACTGCGTTGTGATTCCCGGATGGGGAGCACTCATTGCGCAGTATAGCGACTCGTTCTACAACAGCGAGGCGGGCATCATCAACAAGCCGCAGCGCAAGGTGGGATTTAATGCGTCAGTCAACCACAACGATGGTTTGCTGGCACAGTCTATCGTGCGCCGTGAAGGCATCACCTACGACGAGGCCGTGCGTTTCATTGCCGACAGCGTCACGACCTTCAAGCAGCAGCTCAACGAGGGCAACGAAGTGTCCCTGGGACGACTCGGTTTCTTCCACGTGAACGATGGTCTCATCGACTTCATCCCCTTCTATCACGAGAGATGCAACGACGAGTACTTCGGCTTGCGCAGCATCAATTTCAAGACACTTGACCAGATACGTCAAGAGCAGCAAGTGCAACAGGTCATTACCGAGGTCGTTCAGCCAGCCGCCCCCGCAGCACGCCGTCGTGGCCGCAGCGTGGCACTGCGCACACTCCAGATCGCAGCATCTATTCTGCTCTTGCTTGCACTGGTGCCTGTGCTCACCACTCCCATCGTGAGCACCCTCAGCAACCAGCAAGCCAGCTTGGTGCTGCCCAGCGTGAAGATGCCCGAGAAAGCGGCATTCAACTGGGACACAACCCGAGTGGAACTTGCAGTCGCCCTGCCACAAGAGACCACAACGCAGGCAGTAGCGCAGGAGCAAGAGCCCGAAACCGAGCCCAACTTTGAGGCAGCTAGCGGAAGCGGCAAGTATTACCTCATCATCTCATCGTTGAGCAACGAGAAGCAAGTCAAGGAATACTTGGGATCGCATCTCGACATGGAGGGCAAGATGAAAGTCCTCAAGCGCGGCAAGAAATACTGCATCTACGTGGCTCGCGACAACAACCCCACCAACCTCTACAAGGTAAAGCACACCCTCCCCGAGCGTTACCACGACGCCTGGGTGTGTGACTAAATCCACTACAATCCATCAAGCAGTCTATCCACGTCTAGCACCAGCTTGACGCAACGCGTTTTCATTGAAAAATTCTAGATTTTACGTCCCCCTTTTTGCAACTATACACCAATGAGGTGACTATTTACTAATGGAACTCCCCGCGAGGATCTCACTGATTACACTGATTTTTTATAATTGAAAATAACAACGAGAGGCAGAAAGCCGACACGCACAAAGCTTGCTCCTTGTTACACAGAGGTGTTGAGGTATAGGCGCTTGAATGTTTCTTTCTGCTCGGGTGTGAGTGGAGGGAGCATCACGAAGTTGACGGGGCCATTGAGGTTGAGCACTGTTGCGCTCTGGGTGAGTTGCACGCGGGTGATTTCGCGCCATGCTATGTAGTGGTCGTTCATGCGTGGATGGGCAAAGGCCATGTGGATGCCTTGCTCGCTGAGCGACACGGTTTTCTCCATCACCGACCACCGCGCCTGCGGCGAGAAAGCATAGTTGAAATAGACCAGTGTGAGCAGCATCATCAAGGCCGCGAGATAGAGCACGATAGCCCCCACGCACCACCTCACGTCATAGCACGCCAGCACGGTGCACATGGCCAGTACAAGCAGCATCCACCAGGCATGGCGGCTTGCCCACTTGCCCAGCGCCACACGCATGTAGCTGCCGGCGTTCACTCGTGCCGGTGCCTCAATGAGCAAGGTCATGGTCACTCAAAGTTAAACAGGGCATAGAACCCGGTGATGGTAAACACCTGCTTCACAGCATCGTTCACGCCCTTGATGGTTATATCGCCACCCTGTGCGATGGTCTGCTTGCGGAGCATCAGCAGCAACCTGAGCCCAGACGACGAGATGAACTCGAGCTGGGAGCAGTCGAGCACGATGTGCTTGCTGGCATCGTCCATCATGGGCATCATGTCACGCGAGAAGTCGGACGATGCAGCGGTGTCGAGACGTCCCGAGAGGGTCGCGTAAATGGTGTCGGGAGTGTTATTTATGTCTAGTTTCATTCCAAGAATCAAAAATAAAGCGTCAATACATTCATATCGTCCTGCCTGGCATATTCCACCCTGCGAGTGAGTTTGTTGACAAGCATAATGCCCAACCCGCCTATTGGGCGTTCCTCGACAGGCAGATCGAGGTCAGGTTCCTGGGCCGCGGTGGGGTCAAACGGCATGCCATGGTCGCTCAGCGTGACCACTAGCCCACTGGCTGTGAAGTCGGCACACAGGTCAACAGGCATCCCCGTGCGGTCGCCATAGGCATAATTCATCACATTCACCACAACCTCCTCAATGACAAGGGTAAGGTTAAACAACTCACCGGGAGCAAGCTGTGCCCTCTCCCCTATCTCCTCGACCCACTGCGTCATGAGAGGCAGTTGGGCGAGGTCATTGACCAGATGCAGTTCGCTGTGATCCATAGCAGCTGCAATAGATTCTTCCATAATCATTGTCCTGTCTTTGCGTTGTTCTCCTGCTTGTATTTCCAGTGAGCGGCCTTGCCGTGCTCGGCCTCATAGTCCATCCGTTCAGAGCGTATTTGAATCTCGATCCAGTTGCAGTCAGGCCCCATCACTGTGAATTGCAGCGCCTGGTAGCCCGATGGCTTGGGGTGAGATATCCAGTTGCGTATGCGATCGGGGTGGATGCGGTAAAGCATCGAAATCACCGTGTATATGCGCCAGCAATAGAATTTCTCCACATCAAGTTGAGTGAGCGCCGCCTCACGTGCCGCCTGCACCTCGGGCATGACGTCTAGCGCGTTAGCCATCGTCATGGGCAGTGCGTCGATAGTGTCCTTGGGGCGATACACAATGCGCGTAGCGAAGAGGTCATACACATCGTCGAAGAACTTATTGTCGCGATGCATCTTTCGCCAGATGCTGTATATCGACTTCATGCGGTACTTAATCTCATAGTCTATGCCCAGTTCGTCGAGCATAGCGCGTATGGGGAGGGCAAAAGTGTTGAACACCATCTCGCACGTCATCTCGCTCTCCAGCCGCAACTTCTTGATGGTGTTATAGTCGTCGGGGTAGCCCAGTTTCACAGCAAGTTCTTGCAACTCAAACTGCTCGGCAGCCATGCCCAGGCGTTCGGCCATGGGAGCGACCTCCTCGATGACCCGCTTCACCGCACCGGCAGCATCAGCCGGAACCACACCATCGCGATCCCAGCGCAGCATCTCATCAAGACATGCCACAACAACCTGCCTGCTATCCCCTCCTGTAATCATAGACTATACCCATTCAAATTGCTCATTCATCACACAAATTTACAAAAAATACACAAACTATCAAACGCTTCAGCAACATTTAACACACCTCCGCGCAAAAGGTAACTATACAGCAATGGCATTTTGGGTAATATCCCCGCGCAGATCTCACTGATAACACTGATTTAATAATAACTGAAAGAAATTA
>JAGHSP010000334.1 GCA_018065815.1 Candidatus Sodaliphilus limicaballi
GAATAATTAAATATTTATACAACAACCTGTTTAGACAGAGCGATAATAAGAATTTATTTTAATTTCTGGAAGTTTTGGATGATAAATTCATTCCATCCAAATGCACTGTTTGGTACCATTGACGAATTTTACCTAATCAACTTATAACAGTTATGAAACGTTATATACTACTGATCGCGACGATGGTTGCAGCCTGGGGCGTTATGCCGGCAGCAACAGTGAGTGAGAGTGAAGCGATGGCTATTGCCCGCCAGTTCATGCAACACAACAGTGCGATGAAAGCACCAGGAACCAGCGCAAGCGTGCGTCTGGAACTTGCCCACACTGCCATAGACAAGCATGGCAATGTGGACTACTATGCCTTCAACCGCGCTAACACCGACGGATTTATCCTTGTCACTGGTGATGACAACCTCATTCCCGTGCTTGGTTACACCGAGAGCGGACGTTTTGACATCGCTACTATGCCCGACAACATGCAGTGGTGGCTCGGCGAGTGCCAGCGCGAGATTGAATACCTCAAGCAACATCCCGACCAGGCCCGCAAAGCCCCCGCAGCAGGCAAGAGCGTGCGTCCATTGCTCACATGCAACTGGAACCAGAGCGCGCCCTACAACAATAACTGCCCCGTGTATAACGGCTCGCGATGCGTGACCGGCTGTGTGGCAACCGCAACGGCACAAATCATGTATTACCACAAGTGGCCCAAGCAGGGACAAGGTTCACACTCCTACTCTTGCAACCTCGATGGCAGCGGCAGTAACGTCACCTTGAGTGCCAACTTCGGCCAATCGACCTATGACTGGGCCAACATGCTCGACAACTATGGCAGCAGCAGCCCGTCGGTGGCTAATGCCGCTGTGGCAAAGCTCATGAGCGACGTGGGCATCTCGGTAGAAATGGGTTATGGCATGTCAAGCGGAGCCTCCAGCCCCAACGTTGCAGCAGCCCTCACCACTTACTTTGATTATGACAAGAGCATCAGGGTTCTGAATCGCAACGCATATAGTATTGAGGTGTGGGAAGACATGATTCGCACCGAGCTCAACGACAAGCGTCCTGTATATTATTCGGGCCATGCTTCTAGCGGCGGACACGCATTTGTGTGCGACGGATATGACACTGAGGGATATTTCCACTTCAACTGGGGTTGGGGCGGTATGTCTAACGGCTATTTTATCCTCTCAATGCTCAATCCTCGCGAGCAAGGTATTGGCTCATTTGAAGGAGGTTACAACAGTTCTCAACTCATTATCACCCGCATCATGCCCAACGA
>JAGHSP010000142.1 GCA_018065815.1 Candidatus Sodaliphilus limicaballi
CTCGCGGTGGACACCCTTGCCTTCGGCTATAGCCTTCCCACTGTTAGGGCGGCTTGGGGACTTGCACCCGTTAGAATACGTTCGTGCTGGGCGAACCAAAACAAAAGGTTGGTAATCAAGCGATTATCAACCTTTTTTCTTTGTGAAAACACAATGCAATAAGCAAAAAAAACGGCATTTATGCTCAATTTTGCTCAAAAATTTGCAAAATTCCTCAAAAAAACGTGCGCAAAAACGTGCGCATTTTTTGGCAAATTGGCAGGTGTCTCACTATTTGTTTATGGCAAGTACCAGATTTTACTTAGACACTAGGCGAACAAAGCCTGGTGCAGCTGGAATGTTGAAGCTCGTGATTAACCACAAAACGCAGGCCGAGGAGCATCCCGGTGTCGATTACACCAAGCAAGGTTATCTGCTCTTTCCATATCTTTATCATCGTGTCATTGAAAGCGGAGATGTAACGCTTTCGCTCCGCTACAGCGTGGTTATTGGTTATTGTGGAGTGGTTATTGGACATTGTGTAATATGTATTGAGTTTTTGCGTTATTATTGTATGGAAGAATTTAAATACCCTTTTGAGAATCTGAATGCTTGGCAAGAAGCCAAAAAATATGTGGTTGAGGTTTACCGTGTTCTTGAAACTTTTCCTCAACACGAACGTTTTGCGTTGTGTGACCAAATTCGCAGAGCAGTATTTTCCTGATTTCGGTTGACTGTCAGCGGACGTTATCCCTGGCAAAAGTTGACTCGGTTTATACTATCCCTTGTTAGGGTTGACTGTTATCTCTGTCCCTTCTAACATTGCCGAAGGCAGCGGCAGAATGTCTTACAAGGAAAAGGTTCATTTCCTTGAAATTGCCTATGGCTCATTGATGGAAGTGTACTGCCAACTGCAACTGTCTGCTGATTTGGGATATATCTCGCAAGAGCAACTAAATGCGCTAAAGCACACATCTTTCGATGTTTCTAAACTCTTGAGCGGATTGAGAAAGTCGTTCGAGCAAAAACTCAATAACCAATAACCAACTTTCAAATTGTCCATTCATTTTCATTGTACCGCAGGTCAGTGAAAATGTCAATGGCTATTTGAAAGTAACAGCAGGCGCAGCCGCTGAAGAAATAGCGGTCGATCTCGTTGAAAGTGATGCGCGGGTCAAGGTAGATGCAGTGCTGTTCCAATTTCGTGCGCTCCTGTATGAGCACGCTCATGAACTGGCGGAACAGTTCACGCATGGTGTCGATGCACTCCTGCCTTGCGTCCATATCGTCAATGGCATGTCGCATGGCAAGGAAGACTGTCTTGACACGGCGCGTCCGCGGAGCTGCTTTCTGTAACGAAGCAAGTGCTTGCCCTCGATACACCCTATAACCTTGGTGCCAGTCCATTTCAACAGGCACTTGACTTTGATGTCAGTTGCAGGATAACCGTCAGCAAGCAAAGTGAACACGAATAGCAGTTGCTTGTCCGTCAGTTCATTCCAACTCTTTGGAAAAGTGAGATTGATAGTTTGTTGCATAGAAAAAGCCGTTTAAGTACCACAAAAGTACCTAAACGGCTCTATGCTATAAAAGACAAGGAATTTTACGATTTAATACTCATCAAACTTTGTCTGTTTCATGTCTTGAATTTCTTCTTCCAAATTAAATGTGTTTTGGGGCAAGTAATCAGGCAATACAAAATCTCGGGTTTGACTCTTATTTTTCATTTCTGCTTTTGCATCGTCTTTCTTCATTGCTGTTACTCCTGTAATATATAATTCACAGGCCATAGTCACACCTATAGGCTTTTGTGGATTTATTGGAGATCGATAGCTAAAATCATGGTACGTACTACAATATGCGACATTAACTAAAGACCGATTAGCATTCTTGTATGTCCAATCACATATTGAAGTATTCCATTTTATCAAGGGATGTGAAGTTTGAGTACCAGACTTAAGATTGTCAATAACTGTACGAAAAACTCCGTGAATACTATCGCTTATATTTAATATAGCACGAGCATCGCCATTCAATGCCTTGAAATATGTTGAGTCTCCAGAAACAGAACTTACTCCATCTCTTTCAACTATATTAATTTTGCCAAGGTTTGTTGAAGGGTACGGACCTAAGAACACTTTGAAATTAAGCATCCTATCAAGACTCTTGTCCGTCCATTGTCGGCAGGCTCTTACTCGGCGAGTGAACTTTTTAGACTTACAATCCTGATAAAAATCTACAATACCTTCTCTATAGATTACCAACTTATTGTTGTTGCGATACACATCACGAAATACTGCCGAGTATTTTATATAATCGTTTGGAGGCACTACTACCTCTGACAGGTCAAACGCTTTAGGTTGCAATTTTACATCGTCCTTTTGAAGCGAAGCATCTACAGCTAGAGGCTCATAAGCCATCATTGTTATTGTAATCTTACCTTTATTAGTTTTGACTAATCCATCAGCCTCTGTCATTTCTAACATCCTGCCGTGTTCGTCAAGCACATAAACACCAATTAATGGCTCAAGTGTCTCGCTATCAACAACGCGAAATTGTGCATTTACAACATTTGAAGACAGAAGGAAACAAATGATGTACAATGATTTGACAAATAAGTTTTGACTATTCATTTTCTATTCACTTTTGTACTACAAAATTAGTAAATTATTGTATTACCTTAATTTAAGAAATACAAATAAAAGTTATTTACCACCTATAACCGCCAGACTTCTTTTTATTTTTGAAAATTTTCGGAGTGTACAGTTCTGCGGTAGCAGATCTGTGCCACTCGTGGAACGAATCGGGATAACGGCGTATCGTGTTCACGCAGTCAGTCATCAGGCGATGGTTGATTGGTTTATCACGCAACACATCCGCTATCTGACTGCGGACAGCATTGACAACGCTGCGCTCATGCAGCTGTAGCCTTCCCACTGTTAGGGCAGCTTGGGGACTTGCACCCGTTAGAATACGTTCGTGCTGGGCGAACATAAAAAAGTGTATTCTGCAAATTCAGCAAAATACACTTTCTTTAAGAATTGTTGTTCCTAAAACAATGATAGAGAACCTTTTACTTTCTTAATATTTTTTTACCGTTCTGGATCACGATTCCCTTGTAGTCCTCGTTTACACGAACACCGAACAGGTTGTAGGCATCATGTGTTCTGCTTTCAGAGCTCTGCAAAGAAGAAATGCCTGTAAAGTCTTCGTCTACCTCAATGTTGTCTAAAGCGAAGTAAGCAGGTGTGTTGAGTCCCCAAGTACCAACGTCGCTACCAGAGAAATAGAATGTGAGCATTGTGACCTTGCCCAGAGCCGAGAGGTCAACAGTCTTCCAATCCTTCTGAACAACACCGTCCTTGCAGAGGTAGAACTCTACAAAGTTATCTTCATCGTCATCAGCAACGACTGTCACCTTTAACCATCCGTTAGGATCGTTCTGAAGAGTATTTGAGGTGCCATCGCCGATTGTCTCTGAATTGAGGACGTAAGATGTGGGGCAAACATCCATAGATTTGATGACGCGAGGCTTGGCGTCGTTGAAATAAACGTAGGTATAGTCGCCATATACAACAGCGAAGTTCTCTGAACCATTGCTCACAGGTACAGCGAGTTGATTATTGTAGCTGCTATTTTCGATGTTTGCATCAATGTAGTTAGAGATAGCCACGCCGCCACCCCAGAAACAACCGTCCATGTAAAGGTCAGTGAGTTCAGAAGAGAGAGTAGTTTTCTCGTCGGTCCAGCAATAAGTACCATCGCCATAGAGCTGCGGACCCATATACTGAGGATTATCAATCTTAGAAGAGAAATAGTCACCTTCAAAGGTCACAACGTCTTGGGCGATAGCCGAAAGAGACACCAGGCAAACAGCCAATAGAGTAAAGATTTTCTTCATTTTATTTGCATTTAAAAAGTTTATGATGTCAGATATTTTTAAAAATCGGATGCAAAGATACTGATTTTTAATAAAATATGCAATTATTTCCTATATTTCATCAGTTAA
Organism: Candidatus Sodaliphilus limicaballi; assembly: GCA_018065815.1. Lineage (GTDB taxonomy): Bacteria > Bacteroidota > Bacteroidia > Bacteroidales > Muribaculaceae > Sodaliphilus > Sodaliphilus limicaballi. Next base: position 3,989 of record JAGHSP010000142.1, read on the forward strand.
TTTGTTGTGCTTGCCAATGACATAACGACGATGCAGATTAGTCCGTCAGAGCTCAAAGTGATAGCCAATGGTTGGGCACATTTGAACCGCCTGGTTATAATCGTTTTCTCTTCCATGTTTCTTAATCTTTTATCACATCTTTGAAGTTCACAAGTTTAGGTTCATGGCCTGCGCCGAGGAGTTTTCTGATGGCGTCCATGTCAACCAGCTGCGAGGGGAACGATGTGCCTGGGTCTATCTTATAGACAAGATATACCATTGCGCCTTTCTTGGTCGTCACTGCGGTTTCGATGGCATTGCCCATGAGGAAGATGGGACCTGCTTCAAGGAGGTAAACATCGCACTCACGTTTGTTGGTGATGATGAGGTAGCCAGCGGTTGTGATGCCTTCGTCGAGGTGCAGCACATTCTGCTTGCCGCCTTTCTCATTGACCTCGTTCTGTATTGCGATACCAAACCTCGGGTTGTTCTTGACTTGTTCCTTGGTATTGATGAATGACTGACCCTCCTTGTTGATGACGATGCATTTCACATCCTTCACCTCAACATAGTTGGTTGTATCATTGCTGACAACACGGGCAATAGCAGGCTGCGGGTTTTTTCCGATGCCATTGTCAACCACATAGAAGTGCTTGCGCAGTTCGGCAAGCAGTGCCTCGTTGTTGCCCTCTGGATCTTGCTTGTCAAGTGCCAGTGAGAACACTTCATCGGTTCCGAATGGAGTGTATATCTTGCCGAGCGTCTGCTGGAAATGCTCTTTCAAGTATGCCTTGGCATCCACATTGGGGTGTGCCTGCATAGCATAGAAGGAGTATTTCTCGGTGAGCATTCTCTGTATCTCGCTGCGGAATTTTTCACGAACGTTTTTCTTCCATGCATCTTTCTGCAGGCTGTTGTTACGGGCATACAGAGAGATGACATAAAGGAAGTTCACATCATAGTGGCAAATGAGCAGCGTATCGCGGTCGAACAAGCGGTTATCGAAGTGAGTGTTCTCGAAGTGAGTTTTCTTCTTGTCGGTCACTTCCACCTCGTCCTTGTAACTGAGGTCTTTGTTCAGCTTGGCGCTGATAAAGAAGTTCGGTATCACATTGTAGCCCTCGGTCACATCATCACGCAGCTTGGGTATGTTGCCAAAGTTCTTCTTGTCATATTGCAGTTCTTCATCATCACGGTCGTCGTTCATGAACAAATTCAGGTTCCACTGAATGACGTTCCTCGCGTAGGTGAACTGCTTGTAAACCGACTCCTTGCCCACCTGGTTGCCACGCTTGTAATATTTGGAGTCACCGATGTAGTAGATTGGTTTGTCCTCATCGTGTGTGGTCAAACCTTGGTAACTATACATGTGGTCAATGCGCTTGCCATCGTCCTGCTCTTTGAGTCCTGCCGGGATGTTGCGGTCGCCCACAAGTTCGTCGATGATTGCCTCAAAGACTATGTTGAAGTTCTTCACGAGCAGATACTCCTTTTGCTCGGTGCTCACATAGACCTGACGCGCAGTGTCGAAGAAAGCGTAGCAAAGGTCCCACAGTTGGAGAACCTTGTCACTGAAATACTTGTATTTTATCTGACGCAGGCGCACCTTGCCCATACCGTTGAGGTAGGTCTTGAACTGCTTGCCGGTAATCAGCTGGAAATTGCAGTTGATGGTCACGGGGAAGCCGTAGTGCTCGCTGATGTAGTTCAAGATTGAGAAAAAGATGACAAGCAACTCCTCGTCAAAGTTGATCTGTCTCTTTTTGTTCACCGGGCGCAGGTAGATGGCATCCTTGCCTTGCACAATGGCATCGGTTGTGGCAATGGTGCGTGTCCAGTTTATCTTATTGAAGCCAGCGTGCAGGTTGCGCAGCACAAAGAAGAAGAAATTTTGATTCTCCTTGTTGAACTGCACAAGCGACAGCAGGATGTCGAGGAAGGTATTGCTCAGGTGCCTGCCTCCCTTGCCCACCTCGGCTATCTTCTTGTGATAGACGATTGAGGTCTGATTTCGCTTGTCGTTGTGGAACACCACGATCGAGCGGTAAATCCACACAGCGAACTCATAGATGAAGTCCTTCTCAGGCTGAGTTAAAGGATTGTGAGCGTCGAGATTTATTATTTCTTCTGGAGCGTATTTGCCAAAGACAAGCTCCTTGCCATCAACATCCTCCAACAGCACCTTGGGAAGGATAAATACACAGTCACGAACATCTTTGTCGGTATTATAGAAATAGCCGACATAATTCACACTGACATAGCCTTCGACATTTTCAAGGGCATCAATGCCTTTAAGAACGTCCTTAACGTCAGCTGCTGCATATTTATGTTCTTCTATGATGATTCTCATAATTAATTTGTCAATCAAAAGCCAATACCGGACTTACTTTACAAAGAAAAAGTAGCTGAAACTCAATATGTTATATAAATATTGGATTTGCTCTGCAAAGAAAAACTATCCGTAGAATGGAATGTATGATACATATTTCGTAGATGTGTTTTGTTCGTCAGAAACCTTTAGAAGTCCACGCTCTACTGTATCTGCAATTATACGTGACGCTACGCTACTCTTGTTCTTGGCAATCCTCTTGTTCGCTATCCCACACCGTGCGCACCTTCTTTTCTTCGAAGATTTGTTTTGCTTGTTTCTTGGTCATGACGCTGCGTTTTTATTCAATCTTAAGACCAAGGTTAAGGTCTTTATTCATTCTCTTTAAGAGTCTGTGCTGACTGTCGGTACCACTCAGAATATAATAGCCATCGACCTCATAATACTTATAAACTCCTTGATCTGCGATTTTCTTCTTCGTGATAAGAGGTAAGGTCTTATTTAGACGAGAATACATTTCCCCGAAAGGCAAAGCTTTTTCAAGACCTATTTTTTGCAAAGAAGCAACGTATGTTTCCCATCCGCTATCCTCGCAAATGATTTCTCCATCAGGGAATGTCACTCGATAAGGGGCATTTGTATCAGAAACTCTTGCTTCATCTTCTTCATATTCTTCGCCATCTTCATTATCTACGTCAAATCCCTCCTCAACAAGTTCCACTCCAAGGTTGTTCAAGAACAGTTCTACCTTATCTTTTTGAACAACGGCATTGCCTTTCAGGTCGGCAGCATAGAACTTGTTGAAAGAAAGTTCGGTGCCGTCTTTGTCCTTAAATATTGAACCCTCGAAACCATAGTCTTTGAACACATCGTTCCACAGATAGAACACCACCTTGCCCACGAAGGTCTCGGGAGTGATCACACCATCTTTTGCCTTGCAGAAGAAGAAACCGAGTTTCTTATCTTCTGACTGGGTTGCTTCGCCTATCTGAGCGTTAATCTTCTCGAGGAATGACCACCAACTGTATTTGCTGCCATTGACATCAATGATCCAGGCGAGTTCCTTACCTGCTTCATCACGACCTTGGGCGATGGGCATATACTGCCAGTCCCAACGGCGTTTGAAAGCACTGTCAATGGGGAACAAGCTCTGGTCACTAGTATTCATTGTTGCCCAAATATAGAGATTGCTCGGCAGCAACAGGATATCTCCTTCAAGGACTTCCTTGACTACATCACGGCCTTTATAATGTCCGTTGATGGATTGCTTATTTTTGATTTCAAGACCAGTAAAAGCCTTTTTCAGTTGCTTCTTCATATCCTTATCTGCATTGATGGGATAGTCAGAGAATCCCCATTCATTGCGGTCGAGCAGCTGGAACAGGTCACCGAAGATTTGAGCGCAGTTACCGCGGTTGATTTCTTCGATAATTAGGTATTGGTTTTGTGTTGCGTCATTGTTTTCCGCAAAAAATTTCCAAGCCTTAACGTATGCCTGCAGGAATGCCTGGTCGACAAACTCATAGACGATGCGGTCCTCTTTGAGGACAACGCCATCTTCTAAGATGGGATGTCCCGACATATCTCGCAAAGTAATCTGCTTTGTGGTCGGTTTATAAGCACCCACAAAAGTAGAATAATCGCTATCGGGGTGGAAGGTTGTTCGAATCACGCTCTCGCCCTCGGTCTGCTCGTTGATAGAATGAGACTTGCCAGTACCAGGAGCACCATAATAAATCTGCTGGAGGGAAGAACCTGATGAAAGAGGGGGGGCTATTATTTCAACGGAATCTTCTTTGTCATCAAAATATGGTTGTTGAACATTTGTTATCCATACATCAAAGATGCCATCATCTGTTTTTTTTATATGCAAATCAGAGTAACCTCCAGCAAGAAAATTTCGTATGGTAAATTTTGAAGAAACATGTTCTCCTTTAGAGTTTACATATTCCACTTCTTCAAGAAGTCCGTTGAAATAGAAACGATTATCTATTTCTCCATTTTTCTTTGGGACATCCTTACGTGCATTCCAAGTTTGAGTTTTTTGAGCTACGGAGACACCATCTTCCTTGAAATAATAATCAAGGAATGCTAACTGGTCATAAACAAATTCTGGAGAATATGACACAGACTTGTGCATTGCAGAATTATCATACTTTCTAGGGAGTATGGACGCAATGAAGAGAATCGCCTTGGAAAGATTTTCTTTACTAAAGCGAACGGTTACCTGTTCACCCGCTCCTTTGAACAATTCATAATGCTCGTTATCTAAGAACAAGTCAGTGTTTTTTGCATCACCGGCATTTAGAGTACGGTAACTTGCATTAGTATCGTTTATATGTTTAACAATTTCGTTCATTGTCTAAAGTATTATTGAGGATTCAATAGTTTTGAAACAAACCTCTGGTTTTACAGCGACATTCAGAGATTTTGTAAATGCCTTTCTTTTAGCTAAATCCTTGTGGAACGCTAAAATCTTAGAATTAATGCGATTTAGATAGCGAAGACATTTATTGCAGATTGCGAGTTTTTTTCTCTCCTCATTGATGTCGTATACTCTGAACGCATAGTATTTCTTGTCATCATTTAACTCATTTACGAAAGCTATTTCGTTCTCACTAAAAATAACCTCTTGCGAGAATCCAAAACTTGTAGATTTTACATCAATGAATCTTTCCGTGGACAAGGCAGCATCAATAACAAAATCAAAAGGCTTACCTACCTCCTTGCTTTGATTCTCCCAGATAAAGTTGCAAATCTTACCTAATGATTTCTCCCGGTCAAGATATGCAGCGATTAGTTCTTCACCAAGTCTTCCTATTTCTCGACATTTTGCGGCAGCTCTTTCCAAATCAAGTTTCTTAAACTTCTTTTTGAAGTCACCAACCTGTGATGCAATCTCAAGATCTTTTAGGATTTCATGACTAACTTTATTGATTTTTCTTTCCAGAAAATCAATTATTTGCGGAAAAAGATTTGACTGCTCATCATATACCCTAAAGTCAGTTAGTTTTGTTTTGACAAACCGATAATCTGAAGAATCAGATGAAATGAGCCAGAAAACTAGTTCATTGCTATCTGTACCAAACCAAACAAGATACCAATCAACAAAGGGTTTTTGTTTAGCAAACTCCCTAATTTTACGAACTATTGTATTTTTACTCCTATTACCAGATTTTACTTTAGGTGCGTTTATGCTACCATCTTTTCTGTTAATCTTTCCATACTCGCAAGAAAGAATCTCGCAAAATTCGTCATGAATGAGAACTGCTGCCTTTTCTATATGTGTCTCTGGTAGAAAAGTAAGTACATTCTCAAACAAACCAATATGTGTCTGATGACTTTTGCCTGATTGTCCCAAGTCAGCAGAACTAAGCTTCTTAAAGCCTATTTTTTTCTCTGGATGTATTTGGAAAAACATCTTATTCGTGGATTATATTGTTGATAATTAAATAATACATAAAGGCATAAATCACATTTACGCTAACAGCGTTTCCTGCCTGTTTATACAGCGCACCATTTGAAACTCCTGCATTTTGACCATTAGTAGCAAACTGAGCAGGAAAACCTTGAAGCATAAATGCTTCTTGAGGTGTAAGTTTTCTAATATCAAGTTGTGCAAGTTGTTCTTTAGTATAGTCAAGAACATGGTTTATTTCGCCATTTGAATCTATAAAATCTTGACTATAATAATTATCTTGACATGCTCTATGCATTTTGTGCATAGATGCTGTCAAGGTCCGTGCAATCAACTGATTTATGTCAGAACGAGACTTGAAATTTGCAGAACCATCTGCAAGAATTGTTGGTTTCAGCTTCTCTGACAAAAAGTATTTTTGGTCTACATTTCGTTCCAACACATCCAAAGTTGTCTCATAGTGAGACACCCCCAAACGCTCAAAGTTCTCGTCAAACAAGGCTTTAACTTTCTCTGGAGTGAAGTTCTCTGCGAAATCTTCTGGCACGTCTTCAGTCGTGGCGAAGATAAGTACTCTACTACGTTTCTGTGGAAGATGGAAGTCAACTGTATTGAATATGTTTGGAAATACATGATACCCTTCATTCTGTAATTCCTGTTCTATTCGAGCATAAGTATTACCTTTATCATGACGATACAGATTCTTGACATTCTCCAACAAAACATATCTTGGATGTCTTGCATGAATAATATCCATAATTCTAAAGAACATCTGACCTCGGACTTCATCGAATCCTGCTTGTTGACCCATTACGCTGAAGGTTTGGCAAGGAAAACCACCTGTCAACAGGTCGAAAGGAGCAAGTGCATCAATGTTAGCAGGATTAGCAGTAAAGGCAACAATATCGCCCATGTCTGTTTCGCCTTCTACATCATAATTTGTTTGATACGTCTGCTTTGCTTTGGCATCAATCTCTGAATAGCCGACACATTCAAATGGCATAATTCCATCGTTCGTTAGAAGGTCTAACGCACGACGGAAACCACCAATGCCAGAAAATAATTCTAAATGTGTCATTTCTTATCAATGAATTTCATTATACCTACGCCTATGGCTCTTGCCAACTTTACAGGAACGGCATTTCCTACTTGAGCATACCACAAATTCTGGGCTCCTGTGAGAATATAATCATCAGGGAACGTCTGGATTCGCGCAGCTTCTCTTGGACTCAAACCTCTGGCTTCCCACGGATGAATATACATATTGCAGTCAAACTTCATGTGAGAAGTAATTGTCTTGCAAATCTGTGTTTCATCCAGTTTGAAGTACTTGTCTTTGAAAATGTCGTTTCTTCTGCTATAAGGCATTATGTCGGCAATTGACTCATGTAATGAGTTTGCCCCTTGTGGCAGTCTTCTGTATATCTCAATGTCCCGCTCATTGTTGTAGCGGTTCTTGTGATTATAGAGTTTAGTGATTTTTCTATCTCCATTAATAAAGTGATAAAACTCCGAATAGACATATTCATAATCCCTAACAGTAAAACCCGATAGTTCATTTTCAATATTTTTTGCTCCCTTTTCTTTTCTTGCTTCAAGGTGAGGAAGTCCTTCAAGAGCATCATGAAGAGTAAAAGCAGGGCGCTTTTGCTTAAAGATTTCTTCAAAAATATCTTTTGGGTCTATACCAAGTCGATTGCCTATCATGATAAAACGCTCTCGATTCTGAGGTACACCATAATCCTGTGCTTTTAATAGCTTATAGTCAAATTGGTATTCATCTCCGAGGAAGTCCTTGAAGTTCTGTTTAATCTCCTCAATTTTATTAGCCATACCCTTTACATTCTCCATAATGAAGAATTTTGGACGAACATAACTAAGGAATGTAAGGTAAGCTTTATATAATTGATTTCTTGGGTCATCAAGAATCCTTTGACGATTTGCCATAGAGAATCCCTGACATGGTGGGCCTCCACAGACCAGAGTAATATCTGCTAAATAATCCTTGTAATCCTCTATATGTTTATTA
>JAGHSP010000024.1 GCA_018065815.1 Candidatus Sodaliphilus limicaballi
TTTACACAAATAAAAAATTTTTCCCCGATGCCCCCGGGTCCCCCGTTAGGCATAAATCGGCGTAAGCTCCTATACAAACTCCCCCGCGTCCCCCGAGTGCCCCGAGAGGTCAGAGTTCCCCGAGAGAGAGAGACTCACGCGGATTGCGTGCGTATTGCTCGGCTACACGTATTCTATTTTAAGGATTTCGGCAAGGTTGACGGCATATCCGTTCTTGCTGCCGGGGTAGTAGATGATCGACAGTCCGCGGTAGGGTTCGGGCACGCGCAGGGTGTCGATGGAGTTCCACTGCGGCCGGCCGAAGTCGCTCGACTCTCCCGAGAGCTCGAGCGTGCCTTGCAGGTAGTTAAATTCATAGTAACCTCCCCCGCGGCAAGTGTCGCCAGGTTCAAGCAAGTGCTTGTGCAGGTTGACCATGCCCAGGCGGAACTCGCCGCTCGCTGTTATGATAAACTTGGGATACATGGTCTTATAGCTTGTTCAAATCCACGGTGAGTCCTTCGTTGCCCAGGATGGTGTTTGGGAACACCTCTCGGGCTTGCTCCAGCAGCGGTGTCTCGTCGAGGTAGCGCTTCGAGTAGTGTCCCAGGATGAGCCGCTTGGCTCCAGCCTCGTGTGCCACAGTGGCGGCTTGGCGCGATGTGCTGTGGAAACGCTGCTTGGCCTTGGCTTCGCACTCGTCGCCGTAGGTCGCCTCATGATACAGCCAGTCAACGCCTTGCACGGCCCGGATGACCTTTGGGGTGAACATCGTGTCGCTGCAGTAGGCATAGGAGAGCGATGGGTCGGCGGGGCGTGTAAGGTGCGAGTTGGGCACGATGATACCCTCGGGCGTCACGTAGTCACCTCCCTGGCGCAATGTGTTCAAAGCGTAGTTAGGCACGTTGTGAAACTTCACCATCTCGGCGTTGATGTGGCGCATCTTGGGTTTTTCCCTGAAGATGAATCCCACCGTGGGCACTCGATGCACTAGCGGAATAGTCTCAACAGTGATTGCATCGTCCTCGTAGATCACTTCATGGCCCACCTTGATGACGTTGAACCGCAGTTCGTAGGGACGCTCGCGGCAGAAGTAGTCCATTGCGTCCTTGAGCAGCCGTGCTCCGTCCTCAAAGATGTGTACCGTCACACCGTTGGTGTTACCCAGCAGCGCCAGCGTGGAAAGCAGTCCCGGCAGTCCGAAGCAATGGTCGCCATGCAGATGGCTGATGAAGATGTGTCCCAGCCTGGAGAATTTGAGCCCCATGCGTCGCATTGCCAGCTGGGCGCCCTCGCCACAGTCGATCATAAACAGGTTATCGCGCACATTAAGCACCTGGCACGACGGCACATGGCGCAGTGTGCAAGTGGCCGAGCCGCACCCCAGTATGTTTAGTTCAAGACGTGTCATTTCTTTTAGATTCTTTTATATATTGCAAAGGTACTATATTTTTTGACTTTAAGAACAGCAGGGACAAAAGTTTTAGTATATTTTAAACAGATGCAGCCAGTGTGGCAACTATTCAGCAATGGTATTTTGGGTAA
>JAGHSP010000281.1 GCA_018065815.1 Candidatus Sodaliphilus limicaballi
AAAAACCGTTTTGCGAGCAATGTGTCTCTACGAGCCACTGATGCTTGTTGCGGCCTTGGCCTTATGAGAACAAGTTCTCAACGCCCAATCCCGCAACAATCATCACCCTGCGGGCTTGCTTGCTCGCAAAACCAAAAAACACCGCTTCGCTGAAAAACAGATTTTATATATTTTATGCTTATTTTCAGTGTATTTCAAGCGCAGCGCCACCACCTAAATACGACCTAAGAGAAAAGGCGCTCCGCTTGAAATCAACTAAAAATTAACAAAAAATTTATTCTTCGTCAACATCCTCATGTTACACAAAAGTGCATAGCGGTTTATTTCTGTTTTTTCTGTCCCCCATCATTTTAGGCATAAAACCCTAATCCAATACTTCGTGAGAGATAGAAAATTTCTTCTAATTTCGGATAATTTCTTTCAGTAAAAAATTCTCTGTGACCTCTGCGTCTCTGTGGGAGAGAGATAGAGGGTGGGGGTCAGGCGAGGTCTTCGCGGTGTTCAAAGCGGGCTATGGCTTGGCGCCACTCTGGCGAGATGCTGGCAGGCACGAGGGCTTTCACGTCGAAGTTCACCATCGTGGCAGCACAGCAGCATTTCACCTCGCCCGTGTCGCTGTTCACGAGCTGCTGGATGAGCACAAAGCTCTTGTCGCCCAGGCGGTCAACCTGGGTCTGCACCTCTACACGCTCATTGAACGTGGTCTGGCTCAAGAAATCGCAGTTTATATTGGCAATCATCACGGGCGGACGCTGCCACTTGAGGTCACCGCCCGCCACACGGGTGAAGTAGTCGTTCTTTGCCACGTCAAATAGCTCGAAGTAGCGGGAGTTGTTCAAGTGGCCCAGCATGTCAATGTCGCTGAAGCGCAACTGCACAGGAGTGATGCAGTGAAAAGGATGTGTTGCCACTACCGACCCGTGGCGAGGTTTTTTAGTTTCGTTATCCATACTGATTTTCTGCATTGGTTAATGGTAAGTTCTATTAATTATGATAAATGTTTATTAATTATTTCGGTCGCTTTTGAGTCTGTCATAAAATCTACTCAAAACACCCCTCAAAATCGCCTCGACTAATTATAATAGAACCCACCTAATAAAACACGATGTCGTGTATCACTTCGCGTCCCAGGGCTTCATTGACTAGTGCAACGATGCGCGAGCGGTTGAGCATCAACTCGTTGCGAAGCGGAGCGCTGGAGAGTTGCACATGCATCACCCCGTCCTTGACCCAACGGCGCATGGTGTAGCGGTTCACTCCCTGGCCCACAATCTCGGGCCACAGGGCGCTAGCGCGGTGCTCGTCGAGCGCTAGGTCAAGATTTTCCTGCTTGAGATACCCGTTGATAATATCCCCTATCTGTTGTGCCTGCGTGCGTTTCATATATCCAAGTTAGAGTTAGAATTCACGTCATCGTCATCGTAGCGAAGCGCATCGTCATCGTTAACCATCCCGTCTCTCACCACCATCATGCAGTGTTCGCCCTGCAGGCGGTGCATGATCTCGTCGAGGTGAGTGCGGTTGGTGTCGGTGATGAAAATCTGCCCGAAGCGGTCGCTCGACACCACATCCACAATGCGCTCCACACGCTTCGCGTCGAGTTTGTCGAAGATGTCGTCGAGCAGCAGTATGGGCGTGGTGGGCGAAGCCTTGCGCAAGAACTCATACTGCGCCATGCGCAGCGCTATGGTGTAGGTCTTGCACTGCCCTTGCGAACCGGTGCGGCGCATGCTGTGGTCGCCCAGCATCAGCTCCAGGTCGTCGCGGTGCACGCCTCGGCTGGTGTAGCCCAGCACCATGTCGCGCTCACGGTTGGCCGCCAGCACATCGTGCATGGTGCTGCCATTGAGCACGCTGTCGTAGCGCAAGCTCACCTGCTCGCCGTCGCCTGCCACTGCGTGGTAATAGTCCATGAAGATGGGCGTGAACACCTCTACCCACTGCCTGCGCGCCTCGTGCAGCCGCTGGGCGGCATCGCACATCGCAGCCTCCACGGTCTCATAGAGCAATGCGTCGCGAAAATCACGCCTTATCATCGAGTTGCGCTGTTCCAGGGCTTTGTTATACTTGATGAGGGCGTCGAGATACTCGGGGTTGCCCTGCGATATTATCTGATCCATGAAGCGACGACGCTCCTCGCTGGCACCCCTTATCAGGTCCCAGTCCATGGGCGACACCATGACCAGCGGCAGCAACCCTATGTGCTGGCTCAGGCGCTGGTACTCCTTGCCGCCGCGGCGCACCACCTTGCGCTTGCCGCGCTGCAACGACACCGAGATGTCCTCGTCCACGTCGCGGCGTGTGTACTTGCCCTGCAACATCATGAACGGCTCGCCGTGCCTTATCACCGACGCGTCGCTCTGGTTGATGTAGCCCTTGCAGAAACTCAAGTAGTAGATTGCGTCGAGGATGTTGGTCTTGCCCATGCCGTTATCACCTATCAGGCAATTCACGTTGGGCGAAAAATCAAGATGAGCCTCGGCCACATTCTTGTAGTTAAGAATCGAAATATTCCGTAAAATCATGTCTTTTGAAGCCTCAAATGAGAAAAATGTGCAAAATTTCACGCAAAAATACACATTTTTTTGGTGTATTCAAAAAAATATCTTACCTTTGCAACGCTTTTAACGAAGCGGGTAGATAGGTAAGTGGTTAAAACGGGCAGACTGTAAATCTGTTGGCATCAGCCTTCGGTGGTTCGAATCCATCTCTACCCACCATCAACCGGCAATCCCAATCAAGGGGTCGCCGGTTTTCTTTTTCTATCTCCCACGGAGGCACAGAGGACACCTCTCGGGGAACTCGGGGAACTCGGGGAAGTTTTTTTGACTGAAAGAAATTATTCGAAATTAAAAGAAATTTTCTATCTCCCACAGAGG
>JAGHSP010000365.1 GCA_018065815.1 Candidatus Sodaliphilus limicaballi
GAGTACTTTTGTAAAAAAAAGATTGAATAATGAATTTTGAACTTTTCATTGCTAGCAGACTAAAGTTGAACAAATCGTCCGATGCCGGAAGCCCTGGCATGAATATCGCTTTGCTGGGCATCATATTGGCAGTGGTTGTGATGATTCTCTCGCTGGCTATTGTCATGGGGTTTAAAAACGAGATAACCGGCAAGATTTTCCAACTGGATCCTCACCTGCGTGTGACAAACGCTGCTCTCGGCCTGGATGAAAACTACAGCACGGTCAACGGGCGAGACATATGCGAGGCCATTGTTGCCGATGGCGATTTTTCGAACAAGATACACTCTATAAGCCTCATTGCCGAAAAACCTGCTATACTGAAAACCGATGATAACTTCATGGGGGTACAATATCGAGGCGTTGACAATCGGTTTGACTGGACCTACCTGGAGTCTCGCATCGTTGAGGGACGTGTGCCTTGTCTTGCCGATAGTGCCAACGTGTCAGAAATCATTATCTCGCAAGTAGTTGCTAACTCGTTGAATCTCAAAAACGGGGATAAGGTGCTCACCTATTTTATTGATAATGACGTCAAGGTGAGAAATTCTTGCATTGTGGGCATTTACAGCACTGACTTTGAGGAGTTTGACAAGTCTATTATATTGGGCAACATAGCATTGTTGCAGAATGTCAACGGGTGGCATGGCGATATAGGTAACTATGTGGGGATTAACCTGAAAGACGTTGGCAAGGCGGGTACTGATGCCTATGCCCTATTCTCTACATTGGCACAGGATTGTTATAATAAGGAAGGTAATACTCTGCACAATGTGTCTAACACATTTAATAATAATGTGTCATTTTTCTCCTGGCTATCTATGCTTGATATGAATGTTGTTATCATATTGGTGTTGATGATGATAGTCTCTGGGTTTACCTTGATCTCGGCACTTCTCATGATCATCCTTGAACGCATCAAGATGATAGGCACGCTCAAAGCCTTGGGGTGCACCAATGGTTCGATACGTCGCATATTTATTTTGCTAACCCAAAAAATCATATTCAAGGCGCTGGTCATAGGTGACGTAATAGGGCTGGGGCTTGCGCTTATACAACAGTATTTCCATGTGATAAAACTCAATGCCGAGGTTTATTACATGCCTTATGTGCCCATTAGCTTGGATGTGTGGTCGATAGTCATTCTAAATGTTGCAGTTATAGTGGCTTCTTACGTGACGCTGGTAGGTCCCAGTTACATCATCTCAACTATCAAGCCTACTGCTACAATGAGATTTGATTGACAAGCGTTGCCACTGCATTTTGCATGTTTCGCTTGGCTGTTGCGGGTTTTATTGCGTCATTAAGCAGCATCTCCGCAGGGGTTATTGCTGCTGCATAAATAAACCCCGCTTCAAGGAATTTCTTGTGGCAACTCATGCCGCCAGAGAGTAGAATTGCGGGAATCCCATGCCTGCGTGCGCGCGTCAATATAGCATAGGGGATTTTGCCCATTAAGGTCTGTTCATCGCTTCTCCCCTCCCCTGTGATTATCATGCTTGCGCCTTTGATTGTGTCGTCAAATCGGTTAGCCTCGAGAATGATGTCAGCGCCAGCTCTGAAAGCGCATTTGAAAAACGCGAGGAAAGCAAACCCCAGCCCGCCAGCGGCACCTGCGCCGGGCGTGCACGAATGATCGGTCCATAAAGTGTTTGCCACGAAATTGCTGAACCTGCGGGTTGCCTCGTCGAGCGACAAAGCAATCTCGCGTGTAGCGCCTTTCTGCTGCCCGTAAACCATTGCAGCCCCCGACAATCCGCATAGCGGGTTGCTAACGTCGCTTGCAATAATCACATCCATGCTATGGATGATGATGTCTAGCAATGGCGATGACTCAATTCGGGCTATTTTGCCGATGTTTTCGCCACAAGCAGTCACTTTGCAGCCAGCGGCGTCAAGAAACCTCACCCCCAGAGCTTCGAGCATGCCAGTCCCGACGTCGTGGGTAGCAGTGCCGCCGAGCCCAATTATTGCTCTCTTGCATCCCTTTTCATAGCAATACTTTATCATATCCCCCACTCCATGAGTGGTCGAGCGGAGCAAGTTGCGTTTGTCTGGGGGTGTTATGGTTAACCCACAAGCTTGTGCCGACTCGATAATTGCGGTGTCGCCATTATCAATAAATGCGATTGTTGCGTTGGTTGTAGTGTTCAGGAATGGACCATTTACTTCGATTGTCTCGGTAGTGCTGTGCTCAAAGCAGGAGATAAAACCCTCTCCCCCGTCGCTCACCGGCATCGCTAGACATTCGCACGAAGGAACCGTTGCTTTCAGGGCATTGCTCACAGCACTGCATGCCTCTCTCGACGACATGCACCCCTTGAATGAGTCCATCGCAACGACTATTTTCATTCTAATATGAGTTTGCCGAAAAATTGCGGACAGTGGAAATTAGGCTTCTCTGTTTTTATGGGGCTCCACGACACATAATGAGGATGACTTGTCTTGTCGGCGCACTTATAGAAATTGGCCATTATATATTCGGGAAAAGCGTCTGGACTCACGCCTATAAGGTCCATAGGTATGGCTATTGTCAATGACCAAGTGTGAATGCCGTGTTTCTCGTCAAAAGGATTAAATCCACACGAAGGGAAACGCTTGATTGATGCGATTTGTTCGTCGTTTAGCCTCACAGCATCCGGTCTGGCGATGCGATGGCTAGCGTTAACCGTACCTATGCAGTTGAACTCAAAGTTCCAGTACTCGGGGCTTCCGGGTACTTGCAGGAAGAATTCTACACAACTGTCCTGGGCCACGGGGCTCAGATTTGCGTGATTCACAGCCTTGAGGTCCTCACCGCACACATTAAACCGCACGTAGATGTGCTGCGAGTCGTGGGCTATTGAAAATGACGTGAGTGGAGAGTAAGAGTGGATTTCGGGCCAGTTCACGCAGCCGATGCTATGTTGCTGCAAATTTGTCAACTTGTTGTCAATAGCAGAGATTGACAACTCTTTCAATTCCTCAATGCGTGAAACAACTAGAGATTTCATTCTCTACGATTTTGTAGGGTTAAAAGGTTATGAGTCCTGCCGCATTAGCAATGCCATAAAGCGACATGGCTAGCAATATCGAGCCCATCACACGATTAATCTTTATCATGCTCTTGATATTGAACTGTGAGCGCACCTTATCGACGGCATAAGTGATAACCGCCCACCACAGCATAGCGCCCAGCGCAATAAACACGTAACCGATTATTATACCGTAGAATGGTATGTCGCTGCTAGGGAAGGAGAAGCGTGCGAATAGCGGAAATATCAAGAACAGGATGAGGGGATTTGATACCGTGAACAGGAATCCTGTGATCATGTCACGAGTGGGATTGACGTTTACCTCTGAATCTTTCACGCGATTCACTGGATTGTGTATGATCATGTATAAGGCATATATGACCAGAATCACGCTTCCCACAATCTGCAGTACCTTGGAGTTTGTTTCGATAAATTGCGTCACTACCGAGATTCCTAGTCCACCCAGCAGGCAGTAAAATATATCGGAAACAGCGGCACCTATACCAGTATATAAACCAGAGCTGCGACCTTTATTGAGTGTGCGCTGAACGCACAAAATCCCAATAGGCCCCATCGGAGCCGAGAGTATGACTCCAATCGAAATGCACCCGATTATTATTGATATAAGTTGTTCCAAAATTCTAATTTCAAAATATCATACAAAATTACAAAATTTTGCGTGAATAATAAAATGTTTTGACAACAATTAATGTTTTTTCTTCGCAAGGGCTCGCGAGAGTGTCTATTCAAAAAGTGAAAGTCAAGCGTTTTTCCCAAATATCAAAAAACGAAATACCCGGTTATGCCTGCGCACACAATAACCCAAATGGGGTGAATGCGAGTGAAATACACGACGCAGAAAGATGCTAGACAAATGAGTATCGACGCAATCCTTTCCATCGTCTCAACACCGAAGTTCTCGCTATTCATCAGCAACAATGCTGCCGAGGCTATAAGACCCACTACCACAGGCCGCAGCCCTGTCAAAGCACCCTTTATCAGCGCGCTGTCTTTGTGTTGGGAAATATAATGGCTAGACAGCAACACTAACACAAACGGAGGAAGCACGACAGTGATAGTCGCCACAATTGACCCCCACACGCTTCCTGTGATCACATAACCAATGTAGGTCGCGCTATTAATTCCTATGGGGCCTGGCGTCATCTGGGAAATCGCGACGATGTCGGTAAACATTTGGTTGCTTATCCATCCCGAATTTACCACCTCGCTCTGGATAAGCGACAGCATCGCATACCCGCCGCCGAAACCGAACAGACCTATCTTCAGATATGCCCAGATCAATTTGATATACACGTTCATTTGCCGTCCTCCTTTCCTTTGAGTTTGGAGCGTGAATTAATAATCACACCCGCCACTGCTCCCATGACTATGTACAGGATGGGATTGGACACGACTGGCAGGCTTGAATATATTAATACAGCAACCGCAGCAGGGATAATTACCGTCTTCCATGTGATGCCAGAACTGCGCGCGGTAGTTATAACGGGCACAATTATCAATGCGACAACGGCCGGCCTGATGCCCTTGAAAACTTTGCTAATAATCTCGTTGTTCTTGATGGTGTCGGGAGTCAGGAACATAGCAATGAACAGTATGATGCAGAATGACGGCAAGATAGTGCCTAGCGCCGCGACAATGCTGCCTTTCAATCCTCGCAAATGGTCGCCTATCACTGTGGCTATGTTCACCGCAAGTATGCCTGGCATCGCCTGGGCCACGGCAAGCAGGTCGAGGAAATCCTCGGGGCTGATCCATTTGTATTTATCAACTATCTCGCGTTGGATTATCGATATCATAGCCCATCCGCCGCCGAAGGTGAACATCCCTATTTTGAAAAAGGAAAAAAATAGTTTCAGATACATGGCCTTAATCGTGTTTAGCATCAATGTGAGCAAACATTTCGGCTAGCACATACATGCTGCCTCCCACATAAACAACATCTTTAGGTTTGGCGTTGTTAATAGCTGTCTCATAGGCGATAGCAACGTCGCTAAAACAATCTCCGAGTAATCCGCGTCGCTGGCACATCTCGGCTAGTTTTTCACTGCCCAGGGCTCGCGGTGTTGACGCTTGCGTGAAATAATAACGAGCACCTGTGGGCAATAATTCCAGGACGCTTTCCACATCTTTATCGGCCATAAACCCAATGACGATGTGTAGTTGCTCGCACTTGAGAGTGTTGAGCTGGGCCATTGCGCACGACAAGCCTGCCACATTGTGCCCCGAGTCGCACACCACAAGCGGGGTGTCATTGACAACGGTCCACCTGCCCCTAAACGACGTGAGGGTGCATACTGTGGCAAACCCTTGTTTCACGGCGCTATCGTCTATTTTAACTCCTATTTCTTTGAGGACGTTGATTGCGGTGAGTGTGGTCAGGGCATTCTTTGCCTGATAGGTTCCTGTCAACTGGCATGAAATCACCCCATGCGAGCGTGTGGTCAGTTCCATTGACAAGGCCCCAGGCTCCACGTCTTCGATCTCATCGTGGTCTTGGGCAAAACACACCTGTGCTCCCACGGTTCTCGCGCAGTCGGCAAACACGGTGCGCAGCTCGTCATGGGCCTCGCCTATCACTACCGGCACTCCTGCCTTCATTATTCCGGCTTTCTCTCGTGCAATATCAGCAACAGTGTTGCCCAAGAAATCTGTATGGTCAAGCGAGATATTGGTAATCACGCTCATAATGGGAGTGATTATATTTGTGCTGTCGAGCCTTCCTCCTAGCCCCACTTCGATTACTGCAAAGTCAACATCACACTCTGCAAAATACTTGAAAGCCAGTGTGGTGGTAAGTTCAAAGAACGAAGGGTTCAAATCGTTTTCTTGCTGCTGGCAGTCATTGACAAATTCCACTACCCTGTTGTGAGGTATCGGTTTGCCATTCACCTTTATTCGTTCGGCAAAATCCACGAAATGCGGTGAAGTGTAAAGGCCCACTTTGTAACCTTGCGACTGAAGCACGGCGGCTAGAAGGTGTGACACCGATCCTTTGCCATTAGTGCCAGCCACGTGTATGGTCTTGTATTTGCGATGCGGATTACCGTAAGCATTGTCTAATGCGATAGTGGTTTGCAATCCCGGCTTGTAGCCACCAGCACCTTGCCGTTCGAATGCGGGACGCTGGTTGAACAGGTAGTCAATCGCCTCGTCGTAGGTTTTCATACAGCTCCCCTATCAATCTAACACGGCTATCACGTCAAGCGACACGAGAGCCCCTTTGGCCATTTCCTTCACTGCGACCGACGTGCGCGCTGGATAAGGCTCGCTGAACTCGGCTGCATACACGTCGTTCATCTGGCTGAACAGATACATCTCTTGCAAGTAAACCGTGGTCTTCACGACGTTGTCGAGCGTAGCACCGGCATCCGAGAGGATGTTGCGCACGTTGTCGATCACTTGCTTGGTTTGTTCTTGTATGGTCAATGGTACCACGCCATTGTCGGGGTTCACCGGCATTTGTCCTGACACGAAGATGATGTTTCCGCACTTGATGGCATTGCTGTAAGCACCTATCTCAACCGGGGCCTGTTTTGCATTTATCTTCTCTTTCATAGCGAATTAAATAAAAAAAGACAGTGGAACTATAAGCCGGGTTATGTAGTTGCCCCGTGAGGCAACCGCCTGTCATTTATCTGTCCATGCCATTGCTGGCATGATATAGCAGTCTACCCCTCGGCAATGGACGAGCAGCCCTTAAATGCCGATATACTTGACCTTGCAACTCACAGGTAGTGCGGCACACGGTGTCACCATCGTGCCCGGTGGGCTCTTACCCCGCCTTTTCACCCTTACCGGCAATGCCGGCGGTTGTTTTCTGTCACCTGAACCCTGCAGTCACCCACAGCTTCCCGTTAAGAAATGTGATGCTCTGTGTTGCCCGGACTTTCCTCTCGATACCCGTTGCCAGGTGACGAGCGACAAGCCATTCCACTGTCTATTTGTGAGTGCAAAGTTACAAAAAATACTTTATTCTACATTAATA
>JAGHSP010000176.1 GCA_018065815.1 Candidatus Sodaliphilus limicaballi
GGTTACAACAATAGTTTAGCAAAACGTGTGCCAAAGAGATTAATGCAAAATGCATGACACCCACACTGACACTATGTCATAAAAGCGGCAAAACATTCCGACTAAAGGTCAGTCAAAACAAAAAATGTGGCATTTATAGTACGTTTTAGCAAAGTTTTTCGGCAAATAACGCCCTAGTCACAATAAAAATTTGTAAATTTGCACATTATTTATTGATAATTATTTTAAACCAAATTTTTAATAACAAAACAAAATTATGCAAATTTCACACATTGAACACGTGGGTATAGCTGTAACCAGCTTGGAAGAGGCTATTCCTTTCTACGAGAACTTACTGGGTTTCAAATGCTTCGCAGTTGAAGAGGTAGCAGACCAGCACGTAAAGACCGCTTTCTTTAAAGTGGGACAGACTAAACTTGAGCTCCTTGAGGCAACAAGCCCCGACAGCGCTATCGCAAAGTTTATCGAGAAGAACGGTGGTCGTGGAGGTATCCAGCACATCGCATTCGCAGTTGAAGACGGCGTTGCCAACGCTCTCGCTGAAGTACAGGAGAAGGGTGGCCGCGTTGTTGACCAGGCTCCCCGCAAGGGCGCTGAAGGACTTAACATCGCTTTCCTGCACCCCAAAACAACTTGCGGTACTCTGGTAGAACTTTGCGAGGACCCCAACAAATAATTCACTTAAGAAATTAAAAATTTCATCATTCAAAAATGAGTAGTCAGATTGAAAAGATACAAGAGCTTATCGCTAAGCGTGAGAAAGCACGCATAGGCGGTGGCGAAAAAGCAATCGAAAAACAGCACGCCAAGGGCAAGTTCACTGCCCGTGAGCGTATCGCAATGCTGCTCGACGAAGGCAGTTTCGAGGAAATGGACATGTTCGTTGAGCATCGTTGCACTAACTTCGGCATGGACAAGAAGCACTACCTGGGCGACGGTGTTGTAACAGGTTCTGGTACAATCAGCGGTCGTCTCGTTTATGTGTTTGCACAAGATTTCACAGTGAGCGCAGGTTCTCTCTCGGAGATGCTCGCTGCCAAGATATGCAAGGTCATGGACATGGCGATGAAGGTGGGTGCTCCCGTTATCGGTCTTAACGACTCTGGCGGCGCACGTCTTCAAGAAGGTATCAACGCTCTTGCTGGTTATGCCGAGATCTTCCAGCGCAACATCCTTGCTTCGGGCGTGATTCCCCAGATTTCAGCAATTATGGGCCCGTGTGCCGGCGGTGCTGTGTACTCTCCTGCCCTCACCGACTTCACCCTCATGTGCGAAGGCACTTCTTACATGTTCCTCACTGGCCCCGGTCCGGTCAAGGCTGTGCTCGGCGAGGTTGTGACACAAGAGCAACTCGGTGGCGCAACTGTTCACGCTACCAAGTCAGGTGTAACTCATTTCACTGCTTCTAACGAGGAAGAGGCTATCGCCCTCATCAAGCAGCTCTTCAGCTACATCCCCCAGAACAACCTGGAGAAGACTCCTCTTGCCGAGTGCAATGACCCCATTAACCGTGCAGAGGACTTCCTCAACGAGATTATCCCCGAGAACCCCAACATGCCCTACGACATGTACCAGGTTATCGCTGGCATCGTTGACAACGGCGAGTTCCTTGAGGTACAGCCCAGCTATGCAAAGAACCTTATCATCGGTTTCGCTCGCTTCAATGGCCAGACCGTAGGTATCGTAGCCAACCAGCCCAAGCAGCTCGCAGGTGTGCTCGACAGCAACTCTTCACGCAAGGGTGCTCGCTTCGTTCGTTTCTGCGATGCATTCAATATCCCCATCGTCACTCTCGTTGACGTTCCCGGATTCCTTCCCGGTACTGCACAAGAGTACAACGCAGTTATCCTCCACGGCGCTAAACTGCTCTACGCCTACGGCGAGGCTACAGTGCCCAAGGTGACAGTTACACTGCGCAAGAGCTACGGTGGCAGCCACATCGTGATGAGCTGCAAGCAGCTGCGTGGCGACCTCAACTATGCATGGCCCTCAGCCGAAATTGCAGTCATGGGTGCTAGCGGTGCCGCTTCTGTGCTCTATGCCAAGGAAGCCAAGGCTCTCAAGGAAGAAGGCAAGGTTGAAGAGGCCAAGGCGTTCATCAAGGAGAAAGAGGACGAGTACACCAACTTGTTCGCCAACCCCTACAATGCAGCACGCTATGGCTACATTGCTGATGTTATCGAGCCCCGCAACACTCGTTTCCGCGTGATCCGCGCTCTTGCCCAACTGGAAAACAAGAAGCTTACTAACCCTGCCAAGAAGCACGGTAACATACCTTTGTAATCAAACATTAAAATTAAGTGAATATGCTTTTAACAATTGATAGCAGCACTTGGTTGATGACATGCATCGGAGTGGGTGTGGTATTTGCCATTCTCGTTGTGCTCGTGCTTGTGCTTCAAGTATTCAATCTTGTGGCTAAGAAAGCATCAAGCACCAATGCTCCAAAAGCAGGTATCGCCGAACTTCCTGTCAAGTCACTCGAAGAAGCAAGCGAACTGGACAAGGCTGCCGTAGCGACCGCTCTTTACCTTTACCAAAAGAGCAAAGGCGATCAGGAAAGCGGCGTCTTAACCATAAAGAAGGCTCAATCGGCTTGGCATGCAGTGCTCAATGAGAGATTGTGATTTCAGTATTAAAACTTTTGTAAATCAAAATAATGAAAGAATTCAAATTTAAACTCGGTGGCCAAGACTACAGCGCAACAGTTGAAGAAAAAGGCGCAGGTACACTCGAAGTTACCGTAAATGGCCAAGCCTATCAAGTTGAGGTGCCTCAGACCAAGGCAGCTGCTCCCACAATGGCCCGTAACTCTGCATCGGGCGCACAGGCTGGCGGTCCCAAGAATATCAACTCTGAACTCCCTGGCACAGTGACTAAGATCGTTGCTGCCGACGGACAACGCGTAAAGAAAGGCGACGTGCTTCTCGTGATCGAGGCAATGAAGATGGCTAACGATATCGTTGCCGATTGCGACGGTACTGTTCAGCGCATCGCTGTCACACAAGGCCAGAGCGTGAACCAGGGCGACCTGCTTGTGGAAATGGTTGCCGACGCAGTGGCTGGCACTCCTGCACCGGCTCCCAAGCCTGCAGCAGCGGCTCCCGCTCCTGCACCTGTCCCCGCAGCACCCAAGGCCGCTCCCGGCGCTAAAGTCGTAGAGGCTCCCCTGCCCGGCACCATCACCAAAGTGCTTGTTAAGGCAGGACAGGCTGTAAAGGCCGGTGAGACAGTATGCCTCATGGAGGCAATGAAGATGGAGAACAGCATCACTGCCGAATTTGCAGGCACCGTGAAGGCTGTGCTCGTCGAGGCTGGCGCGCAAGTGCAAAGCGGCCAGGCATTGGTTGAACTTGATTAATTGACAAGTCATGCAAAAGAAAAAGTATTTCAGACTATTTGCATTTGCGGCTCTGTTGCTTTGTGCCTTCCCCATGATGGCCGAGGACTTCAGCCTGGGCTCAAGCATGGCTAGTTTTGCCAGCGAGATGGGGTTCACCTCATTCTTCCAGGGCGAAGGCTGGAAAAACCTCGTTATGCTTTGCATCGGCTGTTTCCTGCTGTACCTGGCTATCAAGAAGGAATATGAGCCCCTGCTGCTCTTGCCCATCGCCTTCGGTATGATTCTCACAAACTTGCCTGGAGCAGGTTTGTTTGACTCTAACATGTGGAACAACGAGTTCCTCAAGGAAGGAGGAGACCATTATCATGACTATGGTTACATCATGGCTCACGGTGGCCTGCTCGACATCCTTTACATCGGTGTCAAGGCCGGTATATACCCCTGCCTCATTTTCCTTGGCGTGGGTGCGATGACCGACTTCGGTCCACTTATTGCTAATCCCAAGAGCCTTTTGCTCGGTGCTGCCGCACAGATCGGCATCTTCGCTACGTTCCTTGTGACTCAGCTTGATCTCCCCATCTTCGGCTTCACTCCCGCACAGGCTGCTTCTATCGGCATCATCGGTGGTGCTGATGGTCCCACTGCTATTTTCTTGACTTCGAAGCTGGCTCCTGAATTGCTAGGTCCCATTGCTGTGGCTGCTTACAGCTACATGGCATTGGTTCCCGTGATTCAACCGCCCATCATGAGAATGCTTACATCTGACAAGGAGCGTAAGATCCGCATGAAACAGCTTCGCACAGTGAGCAAGAAAGAGAAGATCATCTTCCCCATCGTTGTGGCTATCATCGTGTCACTTGTAGTTCCCTCGGCTGCAACACTCATCGGTTGCCTCATGCTTGGTAACCTGATGAAGGAAAGCGGCGTGGTTGAGCGTCTGAGCAAGGCTGCACAGAATGAGCTCAACAACATCGTGGTTATCTGCCTCGGTCTCACCGTGGGTGCAACCGCAACTGCAAGCTCGTTCATGAACTTCCAGACTCTGGGTATCCTGTGTGTGGGTATCGTTGCATTCGGTATCGGTTCTGCTTCAGGCGTTATCATGGCTAAGGTGATGAACCTTTTCCTCAAGGAGAAGATCAATCCCCTCATTGGTTCGGCTGGCGTGAGCGCTGTGCCCATGGCTGCACGTGTCAGCCAGGTTGAAGGCGCAAAGGCTGATCCTCGCAACTTCCTGCTCATGCACGCTATGGGTCCCAATGTGGCTGGCGTGATCGGCTCGGCTGTTGCTGCCGGTGTTCTTCTGAGCTTCCTCGGATAATATAAAGTACACCTTATATTATAAGGGCGAGGCTACTATCATAGTCTCGCCCTTTTTCAAAAAATCAAAGACATGTCTGATAAAATCATTATCTATCAGTTACTCCCACGCTTGTTTACTAACACTTGCACGACATGTGTTGCCAATGGTGATATTGCGACTAACGGAGTGGGCAAAATGAACGAAATCACAAGTGCTAGGCTCAAAGAAATCAAAGCACTTGGAGCAACCCATGTGTGGTACACAGGCGTTATTGAGCATGCTACCACTGTGGGATATACAAAAAATGGCATAAGTCCCTGCAACGCTCACATTGTCAAGGGAAAAGCAGGCTCGCCTTACGCCATACGCGACTATTACGACATTGACCCTAACATTGCCGTGAAAGTTGACAAACGCATCGACGAATGGCAAAAACTCGTTAATCGCACACACCGTGCCGGACTCAAGGTGATTATGGATTTTGTCCCTAACCACGTGGCTCGCGAGTATCACAGCGATGTGTTCTTGCCCGGAGTTGACGATCTGGGACAGAACGACGACAAAGGCATGTTCTTTACTCCTAACAATAATTTCTACTATATAACTGACCAGCAGTTTAGCCCCAGCGTTGATCTTGGCACCGGCAAGGACGAGTACATTGAGTTTCCCGCTCGTGCCACAGGCAACGACTGCTTCCATGCATCTCCTGGCATCAACGACTGGTATGAAACCGTGAAATTAAACTATGGCATTGACCCATGGAACGGTAGCCGTCATTTTGACCCCACGCCATCTACATGGAACAAGATGCTGCACATTCTCATGTACTGGGCTAGCATGGGCATCGACGGATTCAGGTGCGACATGGCTCACATGGTACCAGTTGAATTTTGGCACTGGGCTATCTCTCGGGTTAAGAACAAGTATCCTGGCATTATATTTATTGCCGAAATCTACGACACCGCACTTTATCACAACTACGTCAACTATGGATTGTTTGACTTGCTATACAATAAAGTAACACTTTATGACACGCTGTTCAATATATTGAAATACAAATCATCAACCCATGAGATTACTCGTTGCTGGCAGCAACTAGAACACATGGGCGACCACATGCTCAACTTCCTTGAAAACCACGATGAGTTGCGTCTGCCCTCACCGCAGTTCTGTGGGGACGCGTTAGCAGGACGTCCGGCCCTCGTGGTGAGTGCGATGCTCGACCGGAGCCCGTTCCTCGTCTATGCTGGCCAAGAACTTGGCGAGCGCGGCACCGATGCCGAAGGATTCAGCGGACTCGACGGACGCACCACGATATTCGACTTTTGGAGCATCCCCTCGCTTCGCAAATGGCTCACCGGGAAGTCTTCGGTCAAAGCCATCGAACTTAGGGAATACTACGCACGGATATTAAAACTATGCAACGAAGAAAAAGCAATCGCACAAGGCGGAATGTTTGACCTCATGTATGTCAACCCTCATCTTACACGCCAGTTTGCATTCATGAGGCATTATGGCGATGAGGTGCTGCTGGTAATAGCAAACTTCTCCGGCCAAGAAGCAAACACAAGCGTGAACATACCAGAGCATGCCTTTAACCACATAGGCCTGGCACAAGGCAAGCACGCCTGCGTTGATCTCATTCACGGCACAAGGAAAGACGCTATCATCACGCCTGCCAGCCCGTTTGCAGTGTCAATCAAGGCTCATGACGCCGTGGTGTGGAAAATATCCTGAAAAATTAGTTTTAGTTTATCTAAAAAAGATTAGGACAACAACCAATAATTTTGTAACTTTGCACTAAGTTTATAGTCAAGATGCAGTATATGGCATCCATAAGACAGCCTAATCCTGTGTTCTCGACAAGATTAATCTATCAAACAACTATGAGTAATTTCAAAGTTTTCTCTGGATCAAAATCCCAAAGTGTTGCCAAGGGGATTGCCGATGTGCTGGGCATAAAACTTGGCGACGTGAAATTGCAACGCTTTGCCGACGGCGAGTTTGAAGTGTGCTATGAAGAGTCTGTGAGAGGCGTGCATGTGTATATCGTGCAGTCAACTGTCCCCAACAGCGACAATCTCATGGAGCTCCTGCTCATGATCGATGCTGCCAAACGTGCCTCAGCAAAATCAGTGACCGCGGTCATACCCTACTTCGGATGGGCCCGTCAAGACCGCAAAGACAAGCCTCGTGTTTCGATTGCTGCCAAGCTTGTTGCCGACCTGCTCTCGGCAGCTGGTGTAGATAGCATCATCACAATGGACCTGCATGCCGACCAAATTCAAGGTTTCTTCAACGTGCCAGTTAACCATCTGTATGCATCCACAATCTTTGTTCCTTACATTCAGAAACTGAACCTCGAAGACCTGGTTATTGCCAGTCCCGACGTGGGCGGAGCCAAGAGGTCAAACTCTTATGCCAAGTATCTCAACGCACCTCTCGTGCTGTGCCACAAGCACAGAGAAAATCCCAACGAGGTTGCCGAGATGAAGGTAATTGGTGATGTGAAGGGCAAAAACGTCATCCTCATTGACGACATGATTGACACAGGAGGCACTATTTGCAAGGCCGCAAACCTCATGAAGGAAAATGGAGCCAAGAGCGTGAGAGTGTTTGCATCGCATGCAGTGATGAGTGTGAGCAAAGAAGGAGTCAGTGCAGCGCAGAAAATCATGGACAGTGCCATTGACGAACTCGTACTCACCGACTCACGTCCATTTGACGCGTCAACATGCCCCAAGGCTACAATTCTCAATGTGGCACCGCTGTTTGGCGACACTATTAACCGCATCCTGAACAATCAGTCTATCAGTTCTCACTACCTGTTTAAGTAAACAAAAGAGACAGCATACATCAAAACGAGAGTCTGCCATGAGTGAGACTCTCGTTTTGTTTACGGCAAATAATATGTTTTTTGCATGATTTTTTCGTTTTCAAGCAAAAAAGACAGCAATAATTTGTATATGTCAAAATAATGTACTACCTTTGCACTCGCAAAAAGGAAATGGCGGGATAGCTCAGATGGTTAGAGCGTCGGATTCATAACCCGGAGGTCCTGAGTTCAATTCTCAGTCCCGCTACTCCACAGGAGTCTTGTGACAACACAAGACTCCTGTTTTTTTGTTCAATATGAGAAAAATCAGTATCTTTGTGACATGGATAGGAGATTATTTTCAGTTATTGTGAATTTTGCGACGGTTGTTGTAGCAATAGCTGCTACTGATTATGCGCTATACGTTGACCCTCTCATCGGGTCGGCAGGTACTGGACATGTGTTTGTTGGGGCGAATGTCCCGTTTGGGTTCGTGCAGTTGGGACCAACGAGCGTCCCGCAGGAATGGCCCTGGTGTTCAGGTTATAACAGGTGCGATTCCACAGTAATAGGTTTCTCGCACACGCAACTCAATGGGACCGGCATAGGAGACCTGCACGACATTACAGTAATGCCCGTTGTGGGCGAAGTGAAATATGCCCGCGGCAACACAAGCGACTGCAAGAGCGGCTTGTGGTCCTATCAAGACAGGAAGCACGAGGTGGCGCAGGCCGGCTACTACAAAGCCCGTCTCACAAGATATGGCATTGATGCCGAGCTGACTGCAACCATGCGCACGGGGTTGCACCGTTACACATTCCCCCACTCTGCCGAATCGGCCATCGTATTTGACCTTGAAAACGGCGGAGGTTGGGACGAAGTGACATCTAGCAGCATCACCGTTATCAACGACTCAACCATTGTGGGCTACCGCCGCAGCAGCGGATGGTCTTGGAACCACCCTGTTTATTTCAAAGCTGTGTTCTCACGCCCTTTCACTGCGGCACATCTGATTACTAATGGCACAGAGCAAAGCAACACCACGCTCGAAGCCAAAGCAGTATATGGCAGGTTTGACTTTGACACGACGCATGACAGCGAAATCCTTGTCAAGGTGGGAACCTCTGCAACTTCAATAGAAGGAGCAGCATTAAACCTAGATACCGAACAAGACGGTTGCAACTTTGAGTGCGTGCGCAGCCAGGCACGTGACGCATGGAACAAGCAACTGGGCAAAGTAAGTATCAAAACCCACGACCCGAGCGTTATGCGTTGTTTCTACACAGCGATGTATCACACGATGATTGCACCATCGGTGATGTGTGACTTGAACGGTAGTTACCACGGCAGCGACCACGTGAACCACACTGACCCCGGTTTCACCAACTACACCACATTCAGTTTGTGGGACACCTATCGCGCAGCACATCCGATGATGACGATTATCCATCCCGAAATGATGAGCGATATCATCAACACGATGATTAATATACGCAAGGAGAATGGCAAACTCCCCATCTGGCATCTGATGGCGCGAGAGACCAACTGCATGGTGGGCTATCCAGGAGTCCCCGTTGTGGCCGATGCTATTACCAAAGGATTTACAGGTTTCAACTATGACGATGCGATGGAAGCAATGCTTCACAGCACCAACCTTGACGAGCGCGGGCAGAAGTGGCACCGCACATTAGGCTACATTCCCTGCGACTCGATGAAAGCCGAGAGCGTTGCCTTCGAACTGGAATACTGCCTTGCCGACTGGGCAGTGGCCCAGGCCGCAAAGAAACTGGGCAAGACGGCTGAATATAACGAATACATGCGCCGAAGCAAGCAGTACAAACGCCTCTTTGACAAGCAGACATGCTTCATGCGTGCCGTGGATAGCAAAGGACAATTCAAGGAACCTTTTGATCCGTTTATACAGCGACACCAGGCCGACGAATATTGCGAGGGAAACGCTTGGCAATACACTTGGCTCGTCCCACATGATATTAATGGTCTCGCAGAATGCTTTGGTAGCAAGAAGAAGATGCTCAACAAGCTAGACTCGCTATTTGTGGTGACAGGCGACATAGGCAAGGAAGCAGCGCCCGACATGACGGGGTTCATCGGACAGTATGTCCACGGCAACGAACCCAGCCACCACATTATCTACATATATACCATGCTTGGCCAACCGTGGAAGACAGCACAACGAGTGCGTCAAGTGCTCACAACGATGTATAACGACGGAGAAGAAGGTCTGTGCGGTAATGAGGACGTGGGGCAAATGTCGGCCTGGTACATACTTTCTTCCCTTGGGTTCTATCAGGTAGAGCCCGCTGGCGGCCGCTACTATTTCGGCTCACCAGCAATCGACAAGGCAAGCATAAAAGTTCCCGGAGGCACATTTGAGATTGTAGCCCATAACAACAGCTCAAAGAACATCTACATCAAGTCGATACGCCTCAACGGCAAGCCCCACAAGAAACCCTATATCGACCACCGCGACATCATGTCCGGCGGCAAGTTAGAGTTCTTCATGAGCGATAAGCACTAATGATACCACCCAGCCCACCTATCGCTGCCAGCAGTCAATAAGAGAAAGCAGCCACTGTGCCCGACGGATTTCCGTCGGGTGCGTCTTTTATTTCCCAAAGAGGTAGGTTCTTTTCTTTTTGGTGGGCACTGTGCTGGTTCCTTTATGTAATGATGCGGGGGCATTGCCCATCGTCGCATCTATGGTGGCACCGTTTTTGAGGGTTGCAATGTCAATGGTATTGAGATTATGCACCTTACCGTTGACCAGGTATTGCTGAACAAAGCGATCAGAGTCGCTCACATCCCGAGCATTGATAGTCAGCTTCTTGCCATTTTCAAGACGGATTTTCACCTTATTGAAATAGGGAGCACCTAGCACATATTGTCCCGATCCCGGGCAAACGGGATAGAAACCGAGCGCCGAGAACACATACCAGGCCGATGTCTGGCCGTTGTCCTCGTCACCACAATAGCCGTCGGGCGTAGCCTTGTAGAGACGGTTCATCACCTCACGCACCCAGTACTGGGTCTTCCAGGGTTGACCGCAAAAGTTATACAAATAAAGCATGTGCTGGATGGGCTGGTTGCCGTGGGCGTATTGTCCAAATCCAGATATTTGCATCTCTCTTATCTCGTGGATGGTGAAGCCATAGTAACTGTCGTCGTATAGCGGCGGCATGGTCATCACGCTGTCGAGCATCGCTGCAAATTGACTGTTCCCGCCCA
The DNA here is from genome assembly GCA_018065815.1 of Candidatus Sodaliphilus limicaballi. Lineage (GTDB taxonomy): Bacteria > Bacteroidota > Bacteroidia > Bacteroidales > Muribaculaceae > Sodaliphilus > Sodaliphilus limicaballi. The sequence continues at coordinate 10,708 of JAGHSP010000176.1, forward strand.
TAAGGTTTATCAAGCCTTCCGGATCGTGGAACACGCTCCATGTGTAATGCCAGCTATTACACTCGGTGAAGTCCCCACCCCATTTGTAAGGGTTGAAATTATCGGCAAAACCGCCATTTTTCTTCTTGCCACGCATGAGTTTGGTCTCTGGGTCAAAGAGATTGCGATAGTTCTGCGAGCGATTCTTATACACTGCAATTTCACTTTCAGGCCTACCCAATGCCTTACCCATCTGGTAAATGCACCAGTCATCATAGGCATATTCAAGCGTGCGCGCCGCGCTCTCATTAATGCCCACGTCACAAGGAACGTAACCCAGTGAGTTATAGTATTCCCAGCCTAATCGGCCAGTAGAACTCACCCTAGGATGGTTGGCATTTGCGCCACGTGTAACGGCCTCCCACAAGATTTCCTTGTCATGCACAGTGACACCCTGCACAACAGCATCGGCCACGACCGAAGCCGAGTTGTTGCCCACCATGCAGTCGCGATGCCCAGGACTCGCCCACTC
>JAGHSP010000150.1 GCA_018065815.1 Candidatus Sodaliphilus limicaballi
TGAAATCTGCGCGGGGACTCCGCAAAAAAGTTATTGGTGAGTAATCACAACCGGCAACTCTAGAGAATATAGAAAAAATAATATTTACCACCAAATAGCTATAAGTGTTATGAAATTTATTTCAGTTGACAACAAAGACGTATTAGGAAATTTAGCAAGTGAGAAAATCGACGCATTGAAACCCGTCGCAGCCGCAGCCCTCGACACCCTCGAGCAAGGCACAGGTGCCGGCAACGACTTCATCGGCTGGGTGAATCTGCCTTCGTCTATCGACGAGGAGATGCTCGCAAGCATCGAGAACACCGCAAAGAAACTGCAGCAGGACTGCGAGTTTGTGGTTGCCATAGGCATCGGCGGCAGCTACCTCGGCGCCAAGGCCGTGATCGAAGCGCTCAACGACAACTTCGCAGCCTATAAGAAATCACGTGGAGCACGCATCCTCTTTGCCGGCAACAACATCGGCGAGGACTATCTCCACGACCTCATGGACCTCTTGAAGGACCGCAAGTTTGGCATCATCGTCATCTCAAAGAGCGGCACAACCACCGAGCCTGCCATCGCATTCCGCCTACTCAAGGCTATGCTTGAACAGCAAGAGGGCAAGCAGTGGGCTGCCGAGCACACCGTGGCTATCACCGACGCAGCACGCGGTGCCCTGCGCAACCTCGCCACACAAGAGGGTTACACAACCTACGTCATCCCCGACAACGTGGGCGGACGCTTCTCGGTGCTCACTCCCGTGGGACTCCTTCCCATCGCCGTTGAGGGCTACGACGTGCGTGCACTCGTGGCAGGCGCCGTGGAGATGGAAAAGGGCAGCAACGACGCTGTGATGACCTATGCCACCACCCGCAACGCTCTCTATCAAGACGGCAAAAAGATTGAGATCCTTGTCAACTTCGATCCCCGCCTGCACTTCCTCGCAGAGTGGTGGAAGCAGCTCTACGGCGAGAGCGAGGGCAAGGACGGCAAGGGTATCTTCCCTGCATCGGTCGACTTCACTACCGACCTCCACTCAATGGGACAGTGGATCCAGGACGGCGAGCGCACCATCTTCGAGACAGTGATCACCGTGGGCGAGCAGCAGCACACCGTTGAGATTCCCAGCGACGACGAAGACCTCGACGGACTCAACTACATCGCCGGCAAGCGCGTGGGATATGTCAACAGCATGGCGCAGGAAGGCACAAAAATGGCTCACATCGACGGCGGAGTGCCCAACATGACCATCAACCTCCCCGCCATCAACGAGCGCTATCTGGGCCAGTTAATCTACTTCTTCGAGAAGGCTTGCGGCGTGAGCGGCTACATGCTCGGCGTGAACCCCTTCAACCAGCCCGGTGTGGAGGCCTACAAGCGCAACATGTTCACCCTACTCAAGAAACCCGGCTACTGTTAAGAGTTTAAAAGTTTAAAAGTTTAAAAGTTTAAAAGTTTAAGACTGCTCCCTCTAGTAGGGGGCAGTCTTTATTCCTAAATAGGCGCGCAGGCCGTCCTTAAAAAGGCGCCGTTCTTACTCCTTGCCCAGGAGGATATCGACAAAGAATAGATTTTTTGTTAATTTTTAGTTGATTTCAAGCGAAGCGCCTTTTTTTAGGTTGTATTTAGGGGGTGGCGCTGCGCTTGAAATACACTGAAAATAAGCTGAAA
>JAGHSP010000388.1 GCA_018065815.1 Candidatus Sodaliphilus limicaballi
GTTTAAGGGTCTATATGATTATATATCAATGCAGAGTCCCCGCGATATTATTGTTGAAGAGACTAATTCAAGTTTCGCATATTTAAACCATTTGCTTCACACCAGTTTGCTCCGATTAGCGTCCTAATGGACGCAGTGTTTGTCGTATTTCTTCCCCCACCGCCACTACGTTCGGCGGTGTGGGTTATTCAAGTATTGTCCTTCCGGACAAGCAAATTAGTACCAATTACTTTATCTTGCGAAAGGTGAATTAAAATCATCCGTGACATCGGCACGAAATAGTCTCATTGCTGAATGCTCACAGGGGCTATGTGATTTTTACTTAACCTTAAAGGCGTAAATGATTGTGTGGCAGTATTGCTGTCCGGGCTCAAGAACCTGCGACGGGAAATTGTCGTGGTTAGGAGCATCGGGCATGCCCTGGCACTCAATGGCCACGCCGTCGTAGTCATTGTAGGGGCGTCCGCTCTTGCTCACGGGTGAACCACCCAGCCAGTTGCCAGTATAAACCTGTGCAGCAGGCTGTGTTGTTGACACTTCGAGTACACGTCCGCTGGGCTCGTGAACGAGCTCTGCAACCTTCTTCAACTCACCAGGAACATAACCATCAACGACAAAGCAGTTGTCATAACCCTTGCCATAGTTGAGCGCGGGGAAATCCTGCTTGATGTCCTGACCCAGTGCCTTGAAAGCAGTGAAATCCATAGGAGAGCCTGCCACGGGAGCCATCTCGCCCAGAGGGATGAGAGTGTCGTCGGTGGGAAGGAAGCGTGAACATGCCATCTGCAACTTGTGGTCGAGCACTGAACCGCTGTCCTCACCTGCCAGGTTGAAATAAGCATGGTTAGTGAGGTTGATAACGGTCTTTGCATCGGTCACCGCACCCAGAGTGATGACGAGCTGGCAATCTTCGGTCCACTCATACTTGACTGTTGCGTCGAGGTTGCCGGGATAGTTTTCGTCACCATCGGGGCTGTGCAGTGTGAACACTACAACGTCGCCCTCAAGATTGGCGTTCCAAATCTTGTTGCAGTAGCCTTCGGGACCGCCGTGCAGTGCATTGGGACCATTGTTGATAGCGAGCTGGTACTGCTTGCCGTCGAGGGTAAACTGGCCCTTGGCGATGCGGTTAGCATAACGACCGGGAGTCTTGCCGGCACAGGGTCCGTCGGCAAAGTAGTCGGCAGCATCGGCATAGCCTAGCACAACATCAGCCAGCGCGCCGTCCTTGTCGGGCACACAGGCTGCAACGATGCCGGCTCCCAGTGATGAGAGTGTAACGCTTGCACCGGCTGCGTTAGTGAGAGTATAAAGGGTTATCTCGCCCTTAGACGAGATAACCGTTTTCTTTTCAATGTTCATTAGTCTTCACATTTGTGAGCACCGTCGCTGATAACCACGGGATAGATAACGGGCTCGTGACCATATTTCTCGTTGAACTTAGCCTTAACAGTCTCGATGAACTTGTCATAGAGGTCGTCCTTCACCAGGTTGATAGTGCAGCCGCCGAAGCCACCGCCCATGATGCGAGAACCTGTGACACCGCACTCCTTAGCAACGTCGTTGAGGAAGTCGAGCTCTACGCAGCTAACCTCGTAGTCCTTAGACAGACCGTTGTGAGTCTCATACATGCGAGCGCCCACTGTCTCGAAGTCACCCTTCTCGAGAGCTTCGCACACATCGAGTACGCGCTGCTTCTCACCGATGACGAAGCGTGCACGCATGTAGTCTTCCTCGCTGATTTCAGCCTTAACAGCCTCCAGCATAGCGAAGTCGGCATCGCGCAAGGTTTCCATACCCAGCTTAGCAGCAACGCGCTCACAGCTCTCGCGGCGCTTGTTGTAGGGAGAGTCAACGAGTTCGTGCTTAACCTTTGAGTCAACCAGAACGAGCTTGTAGCCCTTCGCGTCGAAGGGGAAGTACTCGTGCTCGAGCGAGCGGCAGTCGAGGCGCATGAGGCAGTTCTTCTTGCCGAATACAGATGCAAACTGGTCCATGATACCGCAGTTCACGCCGCAGTAGTTGTGCTCAGTTGACTGGCCGATGAGAGCGAGTTCAAACTTTTCAATCTTATTATCGTTGAAGAGGTCGTTCAATGCAAAAGCGAAGCAAGACTCAAGAGCAGCCGATGATGACAGGCCTGCACCCAGAGGCACGTTGCCTGCAAACACGGTGTCAAACCCCTTAACGGTGAAGCCACGCTTGATGGTCTCGCGGCACACACCGAAGATGTAGCGTGCCCACTGCTCCTTGGGAGCGTCTTCCTCGTTGAGGCCAAACTCGCTGTATGAGTCAAGGTCGGCACTGTAAGCACGCACCTTGTCGGTACCGTTCACATTGATCATCGCAGCGATATACTTGTCGATAGCGCCGGGGAACACGAAACCGCCGTTGTAGTCAGTGTGCTCGCCTATCAGGTTGATGCGGCCGGCAGATGCATACATAACACCATTGGTGCCAAACTTCTCGTTGAATAACTCTTTAATTTTCTGTTTCATCGTATTTAATTTTTAGATA
>JAGHSP010000421.1 GCA_018065815.1 Candidatus Sodaliphilus limicaballi
TTATTATATATGTACAATATTAACGAATTAAATTCCATGAGCGAGGAGCAACTGCGCGATCTCGCGAAATCATTGGGACTAAAAAGAATTAACACTACGCCTGTAGAGAAACTTGTGTTTGACGTGCTTGACCGCCAGGCCGAAATCGAGGCCAAGGGGACAGAAGAAAAACCTGCAAAGCGCGCAAAGAAAGAACCTGCTAAGGCTAAAAGTGAAAAGAAGAGTAAATCTAGTGAAAAGAAAACCCCTGCTGAATCTGATGTAGAGAACAAAGATCAGCAGGCCGAAACTGTTGCCCCCGCTCCTAAAAAACGCGGACGTGCAGCAAAAAAGGATACAACCCAGGCACAACCTCAACAAGATGTGGTGACCGAGGCACAGGCTCAAGAGACAGCAGTACCTGCCGAGCAACCTAAAAAAACAAAGCAGAAGAAGGCAAAAGAAGAACCTGCAACCGATGCCCCCGCAGCCGATGCCCCCAAGCGCGGACGCACACGCAAGGCAAAGCAGGAAAAGGCGCAGCCCGAGGGCGAAGCAGAACCTGCAACTGTGCCCGTTGAAGCACAGGCTCCTGCTGACAAACCTGCGGTTGAGGAGGTTAGTCCTGCCGAAACACCAGTCGAGGAAGAGACACCCCAGCAGGTGCGTCGTGACGTGGGTTTAGGCTCGTTCTTCAACACCGGCAGTGTGCAGACGTTTAAACCTCGCACTCAGCAAGAGCGCGAAGAGGCCGCACGCCGTGCCGAGGAACAGCGCCGCCGTGCTGCCGAAGAAGCAGCCAAGGCTCCTATCATAATCCAGGAACCCAAGGCCGAGAAAGAACAGCAACAGCAAGGCGGTAAGAAAAACAAGAAGAACAAGAAAAACAATAACAACCAGCAGCAACAGCAGCGTGAGATAATGAGCGAAAATCCATTCGCTAACAATCCTTACAATTTCGAAGGCATTCTCACCGCATCGGGACTGTTGGAGATCATGCCCGACGGCTATGGGTTCTTGCGTTCAAGCGATTATAATTACCTGAATTCGCCCGATGATATCTATGTGGCCCAAGGACAGATCAAGAATTTAGGACTAAAGACAGGAGATGTGATCGAGTGCACCATTCGCCCGCCTCGCGAGGGCGAGAAGTATTTCCCCATGTGCGACGTGCTGGCTATCAATGGACGCACTCCCGAGTTTGTGCGTGACCGCGTGCCCTTCGAGCACCTTGTTCCTCTGTTCCCCGAGGAGAAGTTCGACCTCGTGTCGCACACTCACCCCACATTGTCGCAGCGTGTAGTCGATATGTTTGCCCCCATAGGCAAGGGACAGCGAGGTCTCATCGTGGCTCAACCCAAGACAGGTAAGACATTGCTGCTGAAAGACATTGCTAACGCAATTTCAGAGAATCATCCTGACACCTACATGATTATCCTGCTCATTGACGAGCGTCCCGAGGAGGTTACCGACATGGCTCGCAGCGTGAATGCCGAGGTTATTGCTTCGACATTTGACGAACCCGCCGACCGCCATGTGAAGATAGCCGACCTCGTGTTGAGCAAGGCAAAACGCATGGTGGAGTGCGGTCATGACGTGGTGATCCTGCTCGATTCGATCACTCGCCTGGCACGTGCCTACAACACAATCGCACCAGCATCGGGTAAGATTCTCTCTGGTGGTGTCGATGCCAACGCCTTGCAGCGTCCCAAGCGATTCTTCGGTGCTGCCCGCAACATTGAGAACGGCGGCAGCCTCACTATCATAGCAACGGCTCTCATCGACACCGGTTCCAAGATGGACGAGGTGATCTTCGAGGAGTTCAAGGGAACAGGCAACATGGAGCTTCAGCTCGACCGCAAGCTCAGCAATAAACGCATCTTCCCGGCAGTAGATGTCATGGCATCAAGCACTCGCCGCGACGACTTGCTTCTCGACAGTGCTACGCTCAACCGCATGTGGATCATGCGCCGCTATTTGAGCGATCGCACCAGCGTGGAGGCAATGGAGTTTATCAAGGAACGCATGGAGCGCACTAGATCCAACGAGGAATTCCTGCTTACAATGCAAGACTAACAACACGGTGGCATGGCACGCATTCTAGGCATAGATTACGGACGACGTCGCACAGGTGTGGCAGTGACCGACCCCTTGCAGATTGTTGCAGGGGCTATAGGGACATTGCCCACACACACTGTGCTCCAGTTCATCAAGGACTATGTGGCAAAGGAGGAAGTGGAGCTCATCGTCGTGGGGCAACCCACCCAACTCAATGGACAGCCCAGCGAGAGCATGCGCTACATCACTCCTTTTGTCAACACGTTGCGCAAGCAGTTGCCCGAAATGCCTGTGGTGATGTATGACGAGAGGTTTACTTCAACCATAGCTCACCAGGCGATGATCGACGGAGGCATGAAGAAAAGTGACCGCCGAGACAAAGGGCGCGTCGATAGCATTGCGGCCACTATTATCCTGAATGATTACTTGTCAAGCAAGAGATAAGAAAAGAATGTTTATTAGTTAACAAAAAAAACTATATTAT
>JAGHSP010000126.1 GCA_018065815.1 Candidatus Sodaliphilus limicaballi
CACAATACACAGTCCTTCATGTGACTGTGCTTGTGCACGTACCCTGAAAGACTTTAGGACGACTGTCTCTACTTTGACTTAACTCGCACTGGTCGCACGCACATTCCCATATAGCGGTATTCCAAGCCATAGGTCATTTTGGTAGCGTCTGTGTCAAAGAACCATGCCCCAGCGGATAAAAGATAGATAAGCGAACTCGACCAGTAGTTGCCCTTTTCTTCCATGAATACTATTTCGGCATTATAACGCCGGCCGCCGGCTGGCATAAAGATTGAATTGCCATTGATCATGCTTGTTATCAAGCGGCCCTTGACGCCATTCACTGTCGTCCACATGCTGGTGGTATATTCACTGTTGCACAGTTCGCTGAAATCCTGTTCAGTGGGCATGCGCCATTCCTTACCCCAGATAGCGGTGGCAGCATCGTCCTCGGGAAGAAGTTCGACGATGAGGTCAGGCTGCCCCCAACCAATATTAGTGCAATATTTTGTCATAGATGTTTCTGTACCTCGGCACCATTTGTAGTAATCCCATGTGAACCAGTGGTTCTCACTCTTGGCATAGCCTTTGATATCCCCCCAGGCGAAATACATGCCTATGTCCTCGGGTCTCTCAGCACCGATGTTGCATGTTGCCCACAGCACACCGCTAGGAAGCCCCAGGTCAACATACTCATGCCTGGTCCCGACTACAACTTTACAGGTTGCCACCACGCCGCTGCCGTCGGTTGCCGAGCAGGTGATGACTGTTTCGCCGTTGGCAACCGCATACACCATATTGTTTGTCACACGTGCCACACTGGGGTTGTCGACCGTCCAAGTGACTTTCTTGTTGCTGGCATTCTCGGGCAAGACGGTTGCTGTGAGTAGGCGCTCTTCGCCTCGCGACATGTGCAATTCCGATGACGACAGTGTGATGGAGGTGACAAGCTGTACGGGGCTGGAGGTAAACCTTATAGGCACATCGGATCTAAATGGAGTCACAACCAGTATTCCGCCTTTCAGCGAAACGTCATTGAAAACACCACAGGGTTTGCCTTGCTCGTCAAAAAACAGGATGCAGCGAAAACCAGGGATATACTTGAAGGTTTTTGCGTTGGGATAATCGGTAGTGCCATCGGCATTGAGAACAAACTTTTTTGCCGGAGTATCATACCATGTGCCAGCAACAATCACATTATAGTTTTCATTTCCCATGCCGTCGATATGTGTCACCACCTGTTGGCCCAAAACCGTGCTTATGAGTTCGTTGATGTCGGCCACATCAAGAGTGTAGTCGTCGTTCATGTCGCCCTTTATGGCTTGTGCGTTCAACTGCTCACACATAGCAAACAACATAGCGAAGAGAAAAAATATTTTTTTCATAATAATTGTCATCTATTATTGATTATTATACACTTGAAAATGCTTTATATACCGAAAGAAGAAAACACATTATGGTGTCACACGCACAGGACGAATACATTGTCCGTAGAAACGTTCGTTGCCGTTCCATTCCATATATCCCGAAGTGACATCCAGATAATATGCAGCGCTGTGAGCATACTGGAATAGCGTACGCGTCCAGTAATAGCCGTGACTACTCTCGTTGATTAATTCTGTGCCGTTGATATAGCCCGTGGCTGGCAAGATGATGTATTTATTGTTGCTCTTGCTTGTTACCTTGCGGCATTTCACTCCGTTCACAGTCACCCACTCGCTGGTGGTGTACTTGGGATTGTAAAGGTCACATATCTCCTGGTAGGTGGGCATGCGCCAGCCCGAGCCCCAGTTGACGGTGGCAGCATCGTCATCGGCGACCAGTTCGGTGATGTAGTCGCATTTGCCGTAATTGGGATTTCCACAGTATTTATTCATCGTTGTGGAAGAACCGTTGCACAAGTCATAATTGGTCCAGCTGAACGTGTGGCCTTCGTACTTGGCGTAGCCCTTTTTCTCGCCCCAAGCGAGGTATTTGCCTGTAGCCTCTGGCTTGTCGGCACCTATGTTGCAGGTGGCCCACAAGACGCCGCCGGGGAGACCCAGGTCAACATACTCGTGCTTGACATCAACCTCAACCTTGCAGGTTGCCTTCACGCCGCTGTCATCGGTAGCCGAGCAGGTGATGATGGCTTCGCCGCTTGAAACGGCATACACCACATTGTTAACCAATCGTGCCACCTCGGGTTTATCGACCGTCCATGTGACTTTTTTATTGGTGGCATCAGCGGGTGATACGGTTGCGGTAAGCGACTTCTGCTCACCTATTGTCATGCGTAGGGTTGATGGCGATATTGTAATGGATGTGACATATTGAATAGGCTGGGAAGTGTATTTTTTTTGTTCATCGGTCCCAAAGGGGTTCACAACCATTGTCCCGTCTTGCAATGAAACCACATTGAGTATTTCGCTGAGCATGCCTCGTTTGTCAATAAACACGATGCAGCGATTGTTGGGAATGTACTTGAAGCGCACGGCATTGGGATAATTGGTGGATCCGTTGGCAAGGAGAGAAAACATCTTATTTGGGTTCTCATACCATGTGCCTGCAACAATTGCATTAGCGGCAAATGAGTCATTCACATACTGCTCCGCCTGTCGTCCCAGGACGGTGCTGATAAGTTCGTTGATGTCGGCCACGTCAAGGAGGTAGTCGTCGTTCATGTCGCCCTTGATTATCTGTGCGTTCATTTGTGTACACACAGCACTCAGGAGAGCAAAGAGCAAAATAAGTTTTTTCATAATACGCCTATATATC
>JAGHSP010000195.1 GCA_018065815.1 Candidatus Sodaliphilus limicaballi
AGCATAGACCCCCAGAACGAACAACTCCCTCGCCCGACCATCATCCACCTGCCTAACAGCAACCACCCCTTGCCCAAAAGGAAAAGTGAATTTCATATAACCTGTTATTCTAGGCACCTTGCATGTGGTTAGTAGTGAAGTATATACCTATGGGAACAAGCATTCTATATCCCTTGTATAGTGGTTCCCACTCGTTGTGCAGCACATGCAATTATTCCGGAATTGCGTTTATCTTCAGCACCCTTGCAGGATTGCCGGCAACCATTGCGCCATCGGGGATGTTGCGTTTGACTACACTGCCAGCAGCGATTGTACACCATCGACCTATGGTTACGCCTTGGATGACCGTACTTTCGGCGCATATCCATGAGCCGTCGCCCACATGGACGTTGCCGCACAATGTGGCATGAGGTGAGATGTGAACGAAGTCGCCCACAACACATTCGTGGTCAATGCTCACGCCAGTGTTGACGATAGAGTGCTTGCCGATTTGTGACTCGGCATTGATGAGAGCTCCGGGCATCACCACGGTGCCTTCGCCAATGGTTGCTGATGGCGACACCACAGCAGAGGGATGCACCGCTGTGCCAAAGTCGCAAAGCAGCTGGCGCACCACTTTCTGGCGTATCGCGTTATTGCCTATGCTCACGATGACAGGTGACTTGCCCTCGGCAGAGTGCTCCACTGGCAGACCCACTAACTCGTTGAGTTCCTTGTTATCGTCAATAAATCCGGCAACAGTCTGTCCCTGTGCCAGCAATATCTCTCTGATCACCTTCGCGTGACCGCTTGCTCCGTATAGATACATCAGTTATGTCCGTTAAATGGTTCGATTGTCGCTTGCCCTTCCTGGCTGATGCCCTCGCGGACAAACACTTTTTTGATTGTAATGAATATCACCTTGATGTCGGTCCACAATGAGCAGTGGTCGACATACCATACATCGAGTTTGAATTTCTCGCCCCATGAGATTGCGTTGCGCCCATGGCACTGCGCCCAGCCGCTGATACCCGGGCGCACCTCGTGACGACGTGCCTGCTCCTTGCTATACAGTGGCAGATACTGCACCAGCAGCGGACGGGGACCGATAAGAGCCATGTCGCCTTTCAGCACATTTATCAGCTGAGGCAGCTCGTCAATGCTGGTCGAACGGACAAATTTGCCCACCTTGGTCAGGCGGTATGAGTCGGGCAAAAGATTTCCATCAGCATCACGTTCATCTGTCATGGTCTTGTATTTAATCACCTTGAATATCTTGCCATTCTTGCCCGGACGTTCCTGGAAGAAGAAAGCACCTGCACCCTTGTTGGCAAAGTGCAGCCAAACGGCAACAATCGCCAGGAACCAACCGATGCACAGCAACGCAATGAGTGCAATGGTTAAGTCAATCCCGCGCTTAAAGAAATTCTTGTACATTATGTTATAATTCTACTATGGGAGCGCTAGACCAATCAAAACTTGTTGAAGCTTGCTCCAAGTTCACAAAATCTGTCGTTTGTAATAACTTCTGCAATTTGGCAAATGCACCGCCCATTCCAATATTTGTTTTTATAAATCTCAAATATCTGTTCTTCAAGGTTCCTGGCTCTTTGAAGTATTCTTCAAATTCCTCTTTGGTCATAACCCCTTTGATTAGCGAAGCCAAATCCCCAATGTGGAAATACGTCATAGAATAATCTGATTTTGCCATCTCCTTCTTTACATACCACAGAGGGAAGAAACGGAAATAACCACCACCAGAATAGGCAATCTCCTTGCCCATCAGTTTTGCTGTACAGATTGGGAACTCCTTCAACTCAATGCCATTATATCGGATGATGGCAGGGGTTTTTTGACCGAATTCTGCAAAACCGCCAAAGTCACGAACGGCAGGAAACACGCTCGCATCTCGCTCAATGCCGCACTCTGCCAGTACCTCAAACGCCCACTTATTGCTTGCCCCAATAGAGAAGGCAGGGGCGCGATAGCTCTTCACTTTCTTGCCGATTACTTGCTCCAGCGAATCAACTGCCATACGGGTATCAGCCAGACATTCCTCACGTGTCATCTTGTTCAACCACGTGTGCACATCGCTATGGCAACCCACATCATGCCCACGATCCGCAATAAGTTTCACCACATCGGGAAACTCACGGCCAAGGCCGCCCACACAGAAGAACGTACCTTTCAAGTTACGTTCATCAAGCGTGTCCAGTATCTCGCCAAGGTATCTGTCAAACTCCTTGTACTTCTCCGCATGATCGCCAAAGTACATCTTCTCCAGATACCATTCTTCAATATCAAAGGTTAGAATGTTCATTATGTCTTATTGTTACCAAGTGTAGAGCTTTTATGAATTCGATTCATAGTAGAAAAAGCTTTTCATATATTTTCTTGCATGTTATTACCGTTCCAGTTCCTATCACACAACCGAAAGTATTGCAGATTACATCATCGATTTCGCAGGTGCCAGTGTGGGTGAGTAGCTGTATGAGTTCAATGCCGACAGAGGTGGCTACCCCCAACACAACAGCTTTCATAAAGGTCTTATGTCTAAAATATGCCCCCAACAGACATCCATACGGGACAAAGAACAGTACATTGAAGATTTTCTCATACAGCGTTTCAATAAGTCCACTTTGAATTGCCCCGATGCTACTAAAAGGGATAAGTTGATAACCAGTGCTGGTTTGCTTCGATAGTCGCTCAATCACTGTAATGTCAATCATTAAGAGAAGGCATGCAATAATCCACACTTGCAATAGTCGTTTCGTTTTGTGTTTTTTTGTTGATGCTATTACCCAAAATGATAAAATTGCGGACACGACCAATGTGGCAACCAGAACCGTTACAGAAACTCCTGGGCGAGATAGATGTAACAGAAAATAATCAATGTTAAAATGTATCATATCCATGATGTATAAAAATGCTTCACATGGATAACTTTATTGATTTCAAATCTGTGTTTTTTTGAATAAATTTGAAACGTTCAAGGGTTTTATG
>JAGHSP010000178.1 GCA_018065815.1 Candidatus Sodaliphilus limicaballi
AACATATTATTGACTCAACTTTAGCATATGGAACAATCTGAATTTCACCTGTTTGCTCCGATTAGCGTCCTACTGGACGCATCTGCTTGTTGATACTATACACCCACCGCCTGCGTTCGGCGGTGGGGGTTATTCAGGTATTGTCCTGCCGGACAATAAATTAGCAATATTTATTATCAAATGCTAAAGTTGAGTTATTGATATATATTCGCGTGTTTTTGGGAGACATGCGCGAGTCCCATTGCCATGTAATCACATGCGGTGGCAGCGCAGAAACGAGATTCACAGCCGCCTTGAATTTCAATACACTATGGACCACCAAATCTATATTTTAGGCCCCAAAAACTTGCCTAATCAAGAAAAAATCAGTAACTTTGAATGTTGTATTTACATACACTAATTCAAAATAGCTTTAAACACAATAACTAATAACCTAAAAAACTCTAGCAATGAGTTACTTAAAGTTCGATAAAAGCCAGATGATCAACCTTGAGCAGTCTCTGCCCAAGGAAATGCTGCGCACTAACCAGTCGGGCGCTTATCACTGTACCACCCTTGTTGGTTGCAACACGCGCAAGCAGCACGGATTGCTCGTGATTCCCGTTCCGTCGATCGACGACAACAACCACGTGCTTTTGTCTTCACTCGACGAGACAGTAATCCAGCACGGAGCGCCTTTCAACTTGGGGCTTCACAAGTATAGCGGCAACTGTTATAGTCCCAATGGACACAAGTACATTCGCGAGTATGACTGCGAAAGGGTCCCCACAACGACCTATCGTGTGGGTGGCGTGATTCTCAAGAAGGAAAAGATATTCATCACTCACGAGAACCGCATCCTCATCAGGTACACACTCGTTGACGCGCACTCTCGCACCACGCTCCAGTTCCGTCCGTTCCTAGCCTTCCGCAACGCTAATGACCTATGCATCGAGAACAGTGTTGCTAGCCAAGCCTACGAGGAAACGAAAAATGGTGTTTCGATGTGCATGTATGAAGGATATCCCACGCTTTACATGCAGTTCAACCACAAACCCAAGTATGTTCACGCCCCCCACTGGTATAAAAACATTGAATATGTCAAAGACCAGGAAAGAGGTATCCCCTACACTGAAGACCTCTACGTTCCCGGTTACTTTGAACTTGACATAAAGAAAGGCGAGAGTATCATCTTCTCGGCCGGCATTGAGCCTGTGAGCACACGCAGCCTTGCCAAGATGTATGAAGACGAAATCAAGCCCCGCACACCTCGCACTAGTTTCTACAACTGCATGAAGAACAGCGCAAAGCAGTTCTACATCAGCAATGCCGACGGCAATTATCTGCTTGCAGGATACCCGTGGTTCAAAATCAGGGCTCGCGACCAGTTCATCGCCCTGCCTGGTTGCACGCTCAGCGTGCACCATCGCCCCGACTATGAGGCTATCATGGACACAGCACAGCATGCTATGATGCAGTGGATGAAGACCGGTGAGCGCGACAAGCACCTTGACGGACTTGACCAGCCCGACGTCCCGCTGTGGATCATATGGGGACTACAACGCTACAGCCACGACCAGTCTAATGACATCTGCCGCGAGCGTTATGGACAGCTCATCAAGGAATTGCTTTCCTTTATCATCGAAGGCAAGCACCCATATATCAAAGTAGAGGCTAACGGGCTCGTGAGCGTTGACGGCACCAAGAGTCCCATGTCGTGGATGGACGCTACTCACCCCGACGGAACACCCCAAATTCCTCGCACAGGTTTCCTCGTTGAGCACAACGGATTGTGGTACAACGCACTGAAATGCGCTATCGAAATCTTTGAATATGACAAAGATAGCACCGTGCAAGTTGAACAATGGCATGTGATAGCCGACAAGGTACAGGAAGCATTTGTGGAGACATTCCTCAACGACTATGGCTACCTCTATGATTACGTTTCAGGAGCCTACACCGACCTGAGCGTTAGACCCAACATGATCATTGCCGCAGGCCTTGACTACTCACCGCTCAATCGCCGCCAGCGCAAGAGCGTGCTCGATGTTGTCACTCGCGAGTTGCTCACTCCCAAGGGACTGCGCACACTCAGCCCCAACAGCTACGGCTACAACCCCTGGTACCTGGGTAATCCCGAGGAAAGGCAAAGGGCCTACTTCACCGGTTCAGCAAGACCATGGCTCATGGGATTCTATGCCAACACTTATATCAAAGTATTCGGCATCAACGGATTGCCATTCATCGAGAGAATGCTCATAGGTTTTGAGGACGAGATGAAAGAGGGCTGCATAGGCACGCTGAGCGAACTCTATGACGGCAACCCGCCCTTCATAGGCCGCGGCGCAGTTAGTTATGCCCCCAACGTGGCTGGCGTAGTGCGCATCCTGCGCATTTTCAAGAACCTTAAAATTATTGATGAATAAATCTCTGAATACGTTATGAAAGCTTTAATGTTTGGATGGGAATTTCCTCCTCACATCCTGGGAGGTCTGGGAACAGCAAGCTTTGGTTTGACTAAAGGTATGGTTGAGAACGGAGATCTTGACATCACATTTGTCATTCCCAAGCCCTGGGGCGACGAGCCCAAGGACTTTGCACAGATAATAGGAGCAAACACCACGCCCGTGGCATGGCGCGACGTGAACTGGGACCATGTTCAGTCACGCATAGGCCATGTGATGGACCCGCAGCTATATTACAACTTGCGCGACCACATCTATGGCGACTTCAACTATATGAACACTAACGACTTGGGATGTATCGAATTCTCTGGCCGCTACCCCGACAACCTGCTTGAAGAAATCAACAACTACTCAATCGTGGCAGGTGTCATAGCACGCACAGTCGATTTCGACGTGATCCATTCTCACGACTGGCTCACCTACCCCGCTGGCATCCATGCCAAGCAGGTTACTGGCAAGCCGTTTGTGATTCATGTTCATGCAACCGACTTTGACCGCAGCCGTGGCAATGTCAACCCCACGGTGTTTGCAATAGAGAAAGACGGCATGAACAACGCCGACCACATAATCACGGTGAGCAACCTCACACGTCGCACCGTAATTGAGAAATACGGCATCAGCCCCGACAAGGTGACAACAGTGCACAATGCCGTTGAACCCCTCAGCCAGGAACTGCTCGACGTGACGGTTCCCCCAAAGCACGACAAGGTAGTGACCTTCCTGGGCCGCATCACCATGCAGAAGGGACCCGAGTACTTCGTCGAGGCAGCAGCACAGGTATTGCAAAAGGTTCACAACGTGCAGTTTGTGATGGCTGGCGGTGGCGACATGATGGAAAAGATGATCAGGCTTGCTGCTCGGCGCGGCATTTCAGAGCGTTTCCACTTCGCAGGCTTCCTCAAGGGCAAGCAAGTGTATGAGATGCTCAAGGCCAGCGATGTGTATATCATGCCATCGGTGAGCGAGCCTTTCGGCATCTCCCCGCTTGAGGCAATGCAAATGGGAGTTCCGTCTATCATTTCTAAACAGAGCGGATGTGCCGAAATCCTCGACAACGTAATCAAAGTTGACTACTGGGACACCAATGCAATAGCCGACGCTATCTATTCCATCATCACCTATCCCGCAATGTATAAGGAACTGAGGGAACACGGCCTTGCCGAGGTGGACCAAATAAGATGGAAGAAAGCCGGTGCCAAGGTCATCGACATCTACAAACGCCTCATTCACTAATTAACTAGACGTAAAACAATTAAAACAAAGCAATCATGACAGCAATTTGTTTTTATTTCCAGATACATCAGCCGTTCCGTTTGAAGAACTACAGGTTCTTTGACATAGGTAACGATCATTATTACTATGATGACTTTGCCAATGATGACATCATCACTCGCATTGCCCACAAGTCTTACCTGCCTGCCAACGAGATGTTGCTCGACATCATCAAGGCCAACGGCAAGAAATTCAAAGTTGCATTCTCAATCAGCGGTACCGCGCTTGAGCAGCTTGAGCAATATGTCCCCGAGTTCATTGATTCTATGAAAGAACTTGCGGCAACAGGCTGCGTGGAATTCCTGAGCGAGACCTATGCCCACTCACTCTCGGCTCTTGAAGACGTTGAAGAGTTCGTGGCACAAGTCAAAGCCCACGACGAGAAGATTTACCAACTCTTCGGCCAGAAGCCCAAGGTATTCCGCAACACCGAGTTGATTTATAGCGACGACATCGCGGCAATGGTAGCATCCATGGGATTCAAGGGTGCCATTACCGACGGTGCTAAACACATCCTGGGTTGGAAATCACCCAATTACCTCTACAATGCAGCATCAGCGCCCAAGCTGAAACTGCTTCTCAAAAACTCTAAGCTGAGCGATGACATCTCATTCCGCTTCAGCAACAGCGAGTGGGCTAGCTATCCCCTCACTGCCGACAAATATATCGACTGGATTGCATCGCTTCCGCAAGAGGAACAGCTAGTGAACCTGTTCATGAACTATGAAACATTCGGCGAACTTCAACCACAGCAAAGCGGTATCTTTGAATTCATGAAAGCGTTGCCACAGTTTGCCGCCGAACGCAATGTTCAGTTCTGGTCACCCAGCGAGGTGATTTCTAAATTGAAACCCGTGAGCGAAATGAGTGTACCCTCTCCCATCTCTTGGGCCGACGAGGCCCGCGACACAAGCGCATGGCTCGGCAACACATTGCAGCAAGAGGCGGTGAAGAAACTCTATTCGATAGGTGAGCGTGTGAGACTGTGCCAGGACAAGCGCATCAAGCAAGACTGGAACTACCTGCAGGCTAGTGACCACTTCTTCTACATGAGCACCAAGCACAACAGCGATGGCAATGTGCACTCACACTACAGTCCCTACGATTCACCCTACACTGCGTTCACCAACTACATGAACGTGCTGAGCGACTTCATGATTCGCGTTGAGGCTCAGTATCCTGCCGACATCGACAATGAGGAACTTAACGCTTTGCTGCTCACCATCAAGAATCAAGAGAAAGAGATTCAAGCACTGCATCGCGAGGTAGAGCTCATGCGCAACAACATCGTGAAAGACCTCACAGGCGACTTCAAGGACGAGACAACCCCCGCCCCCAAGAAAGAAGCAAAGAAAACCGTGACCAAAAAAGCTGCCCCCAAGAAAACAGCTAACAAAAAGAAAACCACCAAGTAATCACTACTTATAACTTTAATACTAACGGAGGCCAGCTTATGACCTCCGTTTTTGTTTTTTCTCTCTGTGGCATCTGTGCTTTCTATTATAAGTAATTGAAAATCAGTATTTGATTTTTCCTATAGTAAGGGTCTATCAATAAAAAAACAATAAAAACCGTTTTGCGAGCAATGTGTCTCTACGAGCCACTGATGCTTGTTGCGGCCTTGGCCTTATGAGAACAAGTTCTCAACGCCCAATCCCGCAACAATC
>JAGHSP010000440.1 GCA_018065815.1 Candidatus Sodaliphilus limicaballi
CATTTGAATGAAAAATACTGGCAATTAGACCGTTTTGTATAGGGGGTGAAATGCGCGATTCTTTATTTTATTATCAGAAATTAGAATAATTAAGTAATCAAGTTCCGTGTGTTATTAGGATGAATAACACGCGAAACTTGAATAAATAATACGAAGGTACATGAAAAAAATACTTGCTATCTTAATGTTTATTGCCGTGAGCATGCCTATATGGGGTGCTACTTTTACCGTAGATAACTTGCGTTATGAGGAGATTACTGCTGCGTCGGGGTCTACCTATGGCACGGTTAAGTGTATAGGCTTTAACCAGGCTTTGACCACTAACACAGCGCTCACCATTCCTTATATTGTCACCTATAACAGGAACAATTACTATGTAAAGTCGGTGGGGCAATCTGCCTTTGAGGGTGATACTAAAATTACCAGCGTGCGTCTCACATACGGTGTCCAGGACATTGAAAATGCAGCGTTCAGGAACTGTTCATCGATGACCTTTGTGCGCCTGCCGAGTTCGATAAAGAATATCTACGGATTTGCCTTCGGAGGCTGTACCTCGCTCAACAGTGTGTATTATGCTGCCTTAAAGACCGGGCTGGCCAGTTTCTCTAGTACGGCATTCCCCGTAAGCAACGAGAGTAAACTCTATATTCCTCGTGGGGCCAACAAAGACGATTTCGGTGAAGCTATCTGGAGCACATTTTCTAACAGGAAATATCAATCAAGCCATGCCTGGGACATCTATATGAGCGACGGCACAATGGCGATTGTCACCAAGCCCTCGACAAGCACGAGCGTTGACCATGAGTGTACCATCATCGGTTTTAATAAGAACGGCGGCGGGGAAGACGTGGCCGATGGTATATATGCTCCTGCAAGTTCTCGCACCAAGCCTAATGGGCAGGACCGCTACTTCAAGTACACAAAAGTGGCAGGGAATGCCTTTAAGGATAATGCCGACCTCATAAAGCTCGACCTGAGTAATGTCACCTCAATCACCGAGTTTGGCAGTTTGATGTGCGACGGCGCAAGCAACCTCACCAGGGCATACCTGGCAAGCGGTAAACTGGCAGACAGGGCTTTCAATAATTGCCCCCAACTCTTGTCGGTAAATCTCACTGGCGTGACCGGCATCGGCAGCAGCGTGTTCCAGCAGTGTAATAGTATTGTCGCTGTCACTATCCCGGCATCGGTCAGCGATGTTATGCCCGACTTTGCCAGCGGCTGTGAATCACTAAAGCATATTTATGTAGATAAAGATAATCCCAACTACGAGGCTTACAACTATTCACTTTACACCAAGGGGCAAAAAGAACTCTTGGCAGTGCCGCAGGGCTATGACGAAAAAAATTCGGGTACCGCTGCGGTGACCTATTCCACATCGGAGAAGTGCGAAATCATTCATGACAAGGCCTTTAATCAGGTTGCAAACATTATAGAGGTTAATATAAAATATGGCTGCAAGAAAGTGGGATTTGCCTTCTATGACTGCCCCAAGCTCGTTTTAATAGAGATTCCGTCCTCGGTCGAGACTTTCAGTTCCAGCTTGTATGCCAAGTGTCCAGTTCTAGATCACCTCTTTGTAAATCTCAACCAAAACAAGATTCCCGCCATCAATAAGAAAACATTCATCGATAACAATCCATATCTTTATATTCAAGATGGCCTGGAATCCTCTTTCAAGAGTATGGGATGGACAGACTTCCTGGACTATAATCAGTATGGAACCGAATCGGCCGACTATTATTACGATCATATTTCCTACACCATCAAACTTAACAAACCTGTAACGGTTAATGGCCGTGTGTATGATGGTTCGGCCAAGGTGGTGCATGGTCGTATGAGAAATTTAATAAAAGGTGATACATACGTGCTTGATCACATCACAATCAACGATAAGGATTATGTCATTGATGAGATTTCCGACAGGGCGTTTGCCGGCATAGGCATAGATTACCGTTTCTCCATATTAGGTTGCGACAACGTGCAAAGGGTAGGTAACTGGGCGTTTTACAACCAGCGTATTACCAGTATCGAGCTGCCTCATGCAACATATATCGGTCAAGAGGCATTTGCCGAATGCCCATATCTCAATGAGGTCAAACTGGGTGACGATGTGAAGGAAATCATGCATTCGGCTTTCAAAAACAGCCCTGTGGCCAACGATATGTTTCTCCCTGTGGGATTAAACACGCTTGGCAACGATGTCTTTGCAGGCACAAATATCAAGACCCTGCTCGTGCCCAGCACAGTCGAGGTGGTATTTTCTGACGCATTCCGTAATATGTCGTCGCTCTCACTGTTCATCTGCAACAAGAAAATGAGCAGTAACTCATCGCTCAACATGAGCGGCGTGCCGACGTCGTGCGTCATCCGCACTCCGGTAGAGTATTTATCCGAATACAAGGCTAACGCAAGCTTCAAGAACTTCTCGTCGATCGATGCGGGTGCGTTTGACTTCTGCCAGGGCGGACCGTCCAGGTTGTCAAGCAACATCTACAAGATGACTGTTACCAGCACCACCCCTGTGACCAAGGACGGTGTGACATATGCAGGAACTGCCAAGTATGTTTACAATAGCGAGATGAAGCGTGGCACGGCATTCTATGCCAACCTGTCGGAGACAAACAAGATGAATGCCGAGTACTATGGCAAGAAGTACCTGATGACCGAGATAGGCGACAGTTGCATGAACGGCTCGGCAGTAGAATCAGTATCTCTTGTGAATGCCAATTGCCTCGAGAAGATAGGTCGCAAGGTGTTTGCCGGCAGCAAGGTGCGTGAAATCACCGTGCCCGAGAGCGTCAACTACTTCGGCACCGAAGCATTCAGCAATGCTACACGCCTCAGCGAGCTCACGCTCCTATCGACAGGTTCGGTGAACTGGCAAGGCCAGTGGGTGGGCAACAACGCATCCGACTTCACGCTGTACCTCAACAGCTATAACGTGAACGGTTATGTGGCTTCTAACATGCAGAACTGGAAATTTAACGAAACCGACAAGGTTATTGACCATGTTGCCCCGTTTATCAAGCCCGTCTATGACACCTTCCACCTGGGCCAGGGCATGCCCCTCGACTTTGCAGCAAGCGGCGTGAAAGCATTTACCGTGATGGGGTATAACCCGAATGACAAGATTACTGTTGCCAAGGAAGTTAGGCAAGTGCCTGCCAACACTGGTGTTATCGTGACCGGTCTCACTCCCGGCACTATTTACAAGATTAAGCGTGCCGCATCGGCATCGTCGGTGGGCACCAACATGCTGGTTGCCGTTCCTGGTGCTTCAATCGACCTTTACAAGATTGACAATGCTTACCGCTGGGATGTAAAAAACAAAAAATTCGTGAGACCCACCTCAACCTATAATTCTGGCTCGGGATATTGCTATCTCAAGACAAATATAAGTGGCCCCAGCGAGTATTATCTTGACCTGTTCCCTCCCGTACCCGTTAAGAAGGGTGACGTGAACGGTGACGGTGAGGTAGATGTTACCGACATCAATATCTTGCTCAACATCATCCTTGGTAAGGACAGTGCAAGCAACTATGGCGGCCGTGCCGACGTGGACGGCAACGGTGATGTTGACGTGAGCGATGCCAACCAGGTGACCAATATCATGCTGGGGAAATAATGAAGCCTCACCCCCGGCCCCTCTCATTTAGAGAGGGGAGAGATGTAATTGGTAATAACGGTAAAATAAAATAACTAAATATGAAAAAGACTCTTTTTACACTTTCGCTTGTTATCGCTGCATTGTCAGTCAATGCTCAGATCGTGAAAGGCGATATGAACGATGACAAGATAATCGATGTGTCGGACCTCAACGAGTTGATTGATGTCATGGGTAGCCGAAAGCCATATCAGTATATCCAGGCTGGTGATCCTTACAGGGTTGACAATAGCCTCGTTGCCGGAACCTGGTACAGGACCAAGAGTGATTTCTTCACCCTCAACGCCGACGGCACCACCGACTATGCCGGTGCCGCCAGTTTTGCGTATCTTCCTGTTCAGAGCGTACTGTTGTTTTTTGACGAAGCGGGCACTCCTGTGACCAAGATTGATGTGGAGGCGCTTGCCGATGGCAGAATGGAGGGTGTTCCCATGGGCGCCAGCACTCTCACGGTGTTCACCACCACACGCCCCGAGCAGAAGGTGATATCTATCACGCTTAACTATAAGACCCTCTCTATGAAAGTGGGCGAGAAAGCGGACCTTACTGTAGC
>JAGHSP010000238.1 GCA_018065815.1 Candidatus Sodaliphilus limicaballi
CTGCTGGCACGGTGGCTTGCTTGCCGAGGACCAGGGTGGCAGAAACGAGGCCCAGGGGCTCGCGGGAGAAGCTGCGGGGGCTGGCAGGAGAAACAGTAGCGGGACTAGTAGCGGGACCAGCAGCGGACGCTGCTGGCACGGTGGCTTGCTTGCCGAGCGTGAGGACTGGCGGGAGAAAGTGCTGCGGGAGAAAGTGCTGCGGGATCAATGCGGGGGCAATGCGGGAGCAATGGAGAAATGGGGGGTTTTATTTGATGGATTCAATAATATTTCGTACTTTTGCATGTTAGTAATCGTTTAAGGACTCATTTTTAAATAGGAAATAATTATGTACGACCAGCAGCATGGCTTATACATAGCCCACGGCCCTCAAGGCCCTATCAGTATCATTGGCAAGATGGCCAATCGTCACGGACTCATAGCCGGAGCCACCGGCACAGGCAAGACTGTTACCCTTCAGGTGATGGCCGAGTCGTTCTGCCAGGCAGGCGTGCCTTGCTTCATGGCCGATATGAAGGGGGACCTCTCGGGCATAAGCCAGGCTGGCAAGACCAGCGGTTTCATTGAGAAGCGTCAGGTTGAGTTCGGGATTGACAACCCGCAGTTCCAGGCATGTCCGGTGCGTTTCTATGACGTCTATGGCGAGCAGGGGCACCCCATGCGCACGACCGTGTCGCAGATGGGTCCCGACCTGCTGGCACGACTGCTCGAACTCAATGACACGCAGACCGGAGTGCTCAACATCGTGTTCCGCATCGCCGACGACCGCGGGCTCTTGCTCGACGACATGAAGGACCTCAGGGCTATGCTCGACTATGTGTCGAAGCATGCGTCGCAATACACCTCGACCTACGGCAACATAGCGCCGCAAAGCGTGGGAGCCATACAGCGTGCTCTGCTCACACTCGACAGCCAGGGCGCCGACAAGTTCTTCGGCAAGCCTTCGTTCAACATCATGGACCTGATTGACCGCGAGGGTGGCAAGGGCATAATGAATGTGCTTGCTGCGGACAAACTCATGCTCAAGCCCAAGCTCTACTCTACCTTCTTGCTGTGGCTCATGAGCGAGCTCTACTCTACCCTGCCCGAAGTGGGTGACCTCGACATGCCCAAGCTCGTGTTTTTCTTTGACGAGGCGCACATGCTCTTTGACGGCACTAGCAAGGCTATGGTCGATAAGATAGAGCAGGTAATCAGGCTGATACGCAGCAAGGGCGTGGGCATCTACTTCGTGACCCAAAGCCCCACCGATCTGCCCGAGAGCATCCTGGGCCAGCTGGGCAACCGCGTGCAGCACGCACTCAGGGCATTCACACCCAAGGATCAGAAGGCCGTGCGCACAGCAGCCGAGACCTTCCGCCCCAACCCCGAGTTCAAGACCGAAGACGCCATCACCACACTAGAAACCGGCGAAGCGCTGGTGTCGGTGCTCGACAGCAAGGGAGCCCCCACGGTGGTGGAGCGCGCACGCATACTCTTCCCGTTGAGCCAGATAGGCGCCGTGAGCGAGTCGCAGCGTGCCGACATCATCAAGGCATCGCTCATCTACGGCCGTTATGACAAGGCCGAGGACCGCGAGAGCGCATTCGAAGTGCTGCTGGCGCAGAGCGAGAAGGAAGCGCAGCAGGCACAGGCCGACGCCGATGCCAAGGCTGCGGCCAAGGAAGAAGCCAAGGCCCAGAAAGAACGCGAGAAAGAAGAAGCACGTGCCCAGAAAGAACGCGAGAAAGAGGAGAAGAAGCCATCAATGTTGAAACGCGTGTTCAAGGCCATAGGCACAGCCATCACTGCTACCCTGGCAGCAATCGTGGGACGCAAGGTGCAAGAGAGCATTACAGGCAAGAAGCCACGCAAGAGCAGCACTAGCACCACAGGCCGCATAGCACGCAACGCCACCTCGGCAGCCACACGCACCATCACGCGCGACATCTTGGGCAACATCATGAAATAAAGGCCGTTAGATGGAATTTCTATTAGACCAACTAGGCTACTTGGGCGTGCTCATCAGCGCCTTTATTGCAGGAAGCGTGATTCCGCTAAGCAGCGAGGCAATAGTCGCGGCTTGCCTTGCCAAGCCCGGCATCAACCTCGTGTTGCTACTCATCTCGGCTACAATAGGCAACGTGCTGGGCGGCATGACGTGCTACTGGATGGGGTCGAAGGGCAAGGACGAATGGGTCATCAAGTATGCCCACGTAAGCCCCGAGAAGCTGGCCCGTGCCCAGCGCATGGTAAGCGCCCATGGAGCATGGTTTGCCATCCTGGCATGGATTCCCATCCTGGGCTCGGCAATCACCGTGGCCCTGGGCTACATGCACGCCAACAAATGGGCAGTGGCCTTCTTCATGACCATAGGCAAAGCCATCCGCTACGCCGTCATCATCTGGGGCGTGGACTGGATAGTGAAGCTGTTCTAATGAATAGCAGGCGGACGACTTGAGTTTTCGCTGGAAATTCGTTTGTGTTTTCGTTAAATTTTACTACCTTTGTAGATTGAAAAGGAGTGTGATGCGGCCAGAGGTCGTGTTGCCTCCTCTAGACTATTGACAAATAACTATTTAACTAATTAATAATAGGTTAATTTTCTAAGAATTCTTATGAGTAAAGAAAAGAAATTCATGACCTGTGATGGTAACCAGGCTGCTGCCCACATCAGTTACATGTTTACTGAGGTGGCTGCGATCTACCCCATCACTCCGTCATCGACAATGGCAGAGCACGTTGACGAATGGGCTGCTGCTGGTCGTAAAAACATCTTTGGTGAAACAGTTCTCGTACAGGAAATGCAGAGCGAGGGTGGCGCAGCAGGTGCTGTTCACGGTTCGCTGCAGGCAGGTGCGCTCACCACAACTTACACTGCATCGCAGGGTCTGTTGCTGATGATCCCCAACATGTACAAGATTGCAGGTGAGTTGCTTCCCGGCGTGTTCCACGTGTCGGCACGTACACTCGCAAGCCACACACTGTGTATCTTCGGTGACCACCAGGACGTGATGGCAACGCGCCAGACTGGTTTCGCCATGCTGTGCGAAGGCTCAGTACAGGAGGTTATGGACCTCGCTGCAGTGGCTCACCTCAGCGCAATCAAGGGCCGCGTGCCTTTTGTTAACTTCTTCGACGGCTTCCGCACCTCACACGAGATTCAGAAGGTTGAGGCTATGGACATGGAAGACCTGCGTCCGCTGCTGGACCAGGAAGCGCTTGCCGACTTCCGCCGCCGTGCAATGAACCCCGATGCTCCCGTTACCCGCGGTACTGCTGAGAACCCCGACGTATTCTTCCAGCACCGTGAGTCATGCAACGACTTCTACACCGCAGTTCCCGCAATCGTTGAGGACTACATGAAGAAGATCAACGAGATCACTGGCCGCCAGTATGGCCTGTTTGACTACTACGGAGCCAAGGACGCCGACCGCGTGATCATCGCTATGGGCTCAGTCACAGAGGCTATCCGCGAGGCTATCGACCACCTCACTGCCAAGGGTGAGAAGGTGGGTCTCGTAGCAGTTCCTCTGTATCGTCCCTTCAGCGCTAAGCACTTCCTTGCAGCCGTTCCCAGCACTGCCAAGCGCATCGCTGTGCTCGACCGCACAAAAGAGCCCGGTGCTAACGGCGAGCCCCTGTACCTCGACGTTAAGGACTGCTTCTACGGCGTGGAGAACGCTCCCGCTATCGTGGGCGGCCGCTACGGTCTTGGTAGCAAGGACACTACACCTGCTCAGATTCTTGCAGTATATGAGAACCTCGCACTGCCCATGCCCAAGAACCAGTTCACAATTGGTATCGAGGACGATGTTACATTCACTTCACTCCCCCAGAAGGAAGAAGTTGCAATGGGCGGCGCTGGCATGTTCCAAGCCAAGTTCTACGGCCTGGGTGCTGACGGTACCGTAGGCGCAAACAAGAACTCTGTGAAGATCATCGGCGACAACACCGACAAGTATTGCCAGGCATACTTCTCTTACGACTCAAAGAAGAGCGGCGGTTTCACTTGCTCACACCTGCGTTTCGGTGACGAGCCCATCCGCTCAACTTACCTGGTGACAACCCCCAACTTCGTAGCATGCCACGTTCAGGCTTACCTGCACATGTATGACGTGACTCGCGGCTTGCAGAAGAACGGCACATTCCTCTTGAACACCGTTTGGGAAGGCGAGCAGCTTGCTAAGAACCTGCCCAACAACGTGAAGAAGTACTTCGCTGAGAACAACATCACCGTTTACTATATCGACGCAACCAAGATTGCACAGGAAATTGGTCTGGGCAACCGCACCAACACAATCCTGCAGAGCGCATTCTTCCGCATCACCGAGGTTATCCCCGTTGACCTGGCAGTAGAGCAGATGAAGAAGTTCATCGTTAAGTCTTATGGCAAGAAGGGCGAGGACGTAGTCAACAAGAACTATCAGGCAGTTGACCGCGGCGGTGAGTTCAAGAAGCTCGACGTGGATCCCGCATGGGCAAGCCTCACAGTGGAGAACACCGTTGCCAACGACGCTCCTGTATTTGTTAACGAGGTGGTTCGTCCCATCAACGCACAGAATGGCGACCTCCTTCCCGTGAGCGCATTCAAGGGCCGCGAGGATGGTACATGGGACGCTGGTACAGCAGCTTATGAGAAGCGCGGCGTTGCTGCCTTCGTTCCTGTTTGGAACGCAGAGAACTGTATCCAGTGTAACAAGTGTGCTTACGTTTGTCCTCACGCAGCAATCCGTCCGTTCCTCATGAACGAGGCCGAAGCAGCTGCATCACCCTTCAAGACCGAAGACCAGCTCAAGGCTATCGGCAAGGGTCTCGAGGGTCTCACTTTCGTACAGGTTGTCGATGTTCTCGACTGTCTGGGTTGTGGCAACTGTGCCGACGTATGTCCCGGCAAGAAGGGCAACAGCGCACTCGAGATGGTTCCCCTCATGGGCCACGAAGAGGACCAGAAGCTCTGGGACTACGCTGTTAATAACGTAACAAGCAAGCAGGCTCTCGTTGACACCAAGCTCAACGTGAAGAACAGCCAGTTCGCTACTCCCCTGTTTGAGTTCTCAGGCGCATGCTCTGGCTGCGGTGAGACTCCTTACCTGAAGCTGATTTCTCAGCTCTTCGGCGACCGTGAGATGGTTGCCAACGCAACAGGCTGTAGCTCAATCTACTCAGCATCAGTTCCCTCTACACCTTACCGCGTGAACGAGAAGGGTCACGGTCCCGCTTGGGCTAACTCACTCTTCGAGGACTTCTGCGAGTTCGGTCTGGGTATGACTATCGCCGACGAGAAGATGCGCACACGCGTGACAGGCTTCGTACAGGAGGCAGTTGCCGACGAGACAGTTGCTCCCGAGGTTAAGGCACTCTACACCGAGTGGCTGGAGAACAAGAACGACGGTGCAAAGAGCCGCGAGCTCGCCGACAAGATCATGGCTGCAATCGAGCACAGCGACAACGCTGCCGACCTCAAGGTTAAGTCACTTGGCCAGTACCTGGTTAAGCGCAGCCAGTGGATCGTGGGCGGTGACGGCGCAAGCTACGACATCGGTTTCGGCGGTCTTGACCACGTTATCGCATCGGGCAAGAACGTCAACATCCTCGTTATCGACACCGAGGTTTACTCTAACACCGGTGGCCAGGCTTCAAAGGCAACTCCCATCGGCGCTATCGCCAAGTTTGCTGCTGCCGGCAAGCGCATCCGCAAGAAAGACCTTGGTCTCATCGCTTCAACCTATGGTTACGTTTACGTAGCCCAGGTAGCTATGGGCGCCGACAACGCACAGTGCCTCAAGGCAATCCGCGAGGCCGAGGCTTACGACGGTCCTTCAGTAATCATCGCTTACGCTCCCTGTATCAACCACGGTTTGAAGGTGGGTATGGGCAAGTCGCAGGCCGAGGAAGCAAAGGCTGTAGCATGCGGTTACTGGCACCTGTGGCGTTACAACCCCGAGCTCGAGGCAGAGGGCAAGAACCCCTTCACACTCGACAGCAAGGAGCCCAACTGGGAAGGCTTCAACGACTTCCTCAAGGGTGAGGTACGCTATGCATCAGTGATGAAGCAGTATCCCGAGGAGGCAGAGCAACTCTTTGCAGCCGCTAAGGAGAACGCAATGTGGCGCTACAACAACTACCGCCGTCTGGCTCGCCAGCAGTGGGGTGTTGAGCCCGAGGATTGATTTCCCCTGGTCCACATGACCTGACGAGGG
>JAGHSP010000180.1 GCA_018065815.1 Candidatus Sodaliphilus limicaballi
GCATTTGTGTCAATGAGTGTATCGGCTCAAACTCCTCAACAGATGCTTGATAGGGCAGTGAACGCTTTAAAAGGCACTGTCACTGCTGATTATATGCTGAAATCGGAACAGGGCGCCATGAAAGGGACTGTCGTTGTGAATGGCAAGAAATTTAGAATGCTTTCAAAGGACGTGAAGACATGGTATGACGGCAATACCCAATGGACCTACTCGGTAGCAACTCATGAAGTGAATATTACCACGCCCACTCCACAAGAACTTCAAATGACTAATCCTGTTGCTGCTGCTCAAGGGTTCAAAAAGGGGTATAACATGTGGAAGGCGGCTGGTCAGGTTTCTGACAAGTATGCGATTATGCTTCAACCCAAGTCGAAAAGTGACATTAAGAAAGTTTACCTGTATATAAGCAATGGGTCAAACTTACTTCATTCTGCCAATTTTCAGATGAATGACGGTACATCGTTTACTATCACGATGAGTAACTATAAGACAAAAGTCAGTGTGCCGGAGTCAACATTTCAGTATGATGCATCGATGGTGCCTGCCGGAACGCAAGTTGTAGATTTAAGATAATTATGTGGTTATGAAAGTTAAGTGTTTGATAATAGGTTCAGGTCCTGCCGGATATACAGCTGCAATCTATGTGTCTCGTGCAGGTATCTCTAATCTGCTTGTCGAGGGACATCAACCCGGTGGACAGCTCACTACCACTACTATGATTGAAAATTTCCCAGGATTCCCTTCGGGAATTGACGGATTTGAGTTGATGCAAAACATGCGTCAGCAGGCAATTAATGTGGGTGCTGATGTTAAGTCGGCATCAGTGAAGACAATAGATTTGGCAAAGCGTCCATTTGTCGCATTGCTAGACGACGAAACCAGTGTTGAGGCCGATAGCGTTATCATCGCAACTGGTGCATCGGCTAGATATTTGGGACTACCTGATGAGAAAAAGTATGCAGGCCAGGGTGTCTCGGCATGTGCTACATGCGACGGCTTTTTCTATCGCAAGCGTGATGTTGCCGTAGTGGGCGGTGGCGACACTGCATGTGAAGAGGCTACATATTTGAGCAACTTGTGCCGTAAGGTATATATGATTGTGCGTAAAGACCACCTTCGCGCACAGTCGGCAATGCAGAAACGTGTAGCCGAGCGTGAGAACATTGAATTGATTTTCAATGCCAATACAACAGGACTATTTGGTGAGGACGGACTTGATGGCGCTCATCTCATTATTAATAAAGGAACAGAAAATGAGCAAGTGCGTGATATTGCTATCAATGGTTTCTTTCTTGCGATAGGCCATAAGCCCAATACTTCATTTCTTGCGGGACAATTAGAACTTGATGAGCAAGGATATATTGTCACTGATAAAGATTCAACTGCCACAAGTGTTAATGGCGTATTTGCCGCCGGTGATGTTGCCAATCCTCGTTATCGCCAGGCAATAGCAGCTGCTGGTACTGGATGCCGTGCCGCGCTTGATGTGGAGCACTTCTTGAATAATCAGTAACAGTTAGATTTGTAGGATAGAATAATCCCTTACATCCAATCAAAAGGAATGTAAGGGATTATTTTTTACTAGAATTGCTTTGCCGTTGCCATGATCACTTCGCTAAGGGTGGGGTGGCCGTGGATAGCGGTAGCAAGTGTGTCAACTGTCGCTTCACATTGCATTGCCGTGACGACTTCCTGAATCAAATCGGCAGCGTGTGGACCGCAAATGTGGCAGCCAACAACCTTGCGTGAGTCGGCTTCAACTATCATTTTCACTAAACCGTCGGTTTCTCCCATTGATACAGCTTTGCCATTGCTACGGAAAAATGATTTTTTTACCACAACATTCATTTCACGCTCGGTGCATTGGTCCTCGGTAAGTCCCACCATAGATAGTTCAGGAGTAGTGAATACGGCACTAGGCACTATATCAAGATTGATGTTATCTTGCTTGCCCATCATGTGATGCAATGCCTTAAATCCTTGTGCGGTTGCAGCATGAGCCAGCATGCACAGTCCATTGACATCGCCTATGGCATAGATGCCATTAACTGATGTCATCATGTGTGAATCGACTTCGATGCCACGGCGACCCACTTTTATGCCTGCCTCTTCTGCTCCGTTGGGAATTACGGGCTTGCGTCCAACCGACATCAGAACTTGCTCGGCAATGACTGATTTGGATTTTCCTTTCTGCTCAAATGTTATTTCGAGCAATCCTTCGTCATTTTTGTGTATGCCATTAACCGCTGCTTGAGTCATGATGTTTATGCCACGTTTGGAGAGCACTGTCTTCAGTCGTTTTGCAATGTCTTTGTCAAATGGGGGAAGAATTTCTTTGCAGAATTCAATAACAGAGACTTCTACACCAAAACTATTGAATATTGCAGCAAACTCCATGCCGATGACACCACCGCCCACGATGCAAAGGCTCTTGGGTAATTCGCTCATTTCCAGTACATCGTCGCTTGTCATAGATAGTTCGGCGCCTTCGATGGGCAAACCTCGTGGAGCTGAACCGGTTGCAATCACTATGTTATCGGCAATATACTTCTCGCCATTTGCTTCGACCGTGTGTGCATCAATGATAGTTGCTTCTCCGGTCACATAATTGATACCCGGTTGTTTCATGAGCATAGCTACGCCTTCGCGCAGCTGTGTGACTACTGTATCTTTCCTGGCGTGGGCGATGGTATAGTCAAGTGAAAGGTTGTCAACCTTTACTCCCCACTGTTCCGCTTCTTTGAGCAGGTTTACAACCTCGGCATTGCGGCATAATGCTTTGGTGGGAATGCAACCACGGTTAAGACATGTTCCGCCAGGGTGATTTTTTTCAATAATAGTGACCTGTAGTCCCTGTTGGGCTGCATCGGCGGCCATTTCATAACCGCCAGGTCCTGCACCTATGATGATAATATCACTTTTCATTTTCTAAAAAAAAATTATGGGGCGAAACAATGATTTCCGCCCCAAGTAAATTCTATGCCATATTATTGGTTGTCGGCAACCAATTCTGTATAAGTCACAACGGGATGCAGAGCTGCCAGAGTGTCGTCGAGACGGCGCACGGGAGTGTTGTGGGGTGCTGTCTTGACTAATTCGGGAGTTTCGCTTGCTTCACGAGCTATTGTTCTCATGACTTCAATGAACCCGTCGAGTGTTTCCTTGCTCTCATTCTCGGTGGGCTCAATCATGAGGGCCTGATGGAAAAGAAGCGGGAAATAAATTGTGGGTGCATGATAGCCATAGTCGAGCAGGCGTTTGGCTACGTCGAGTGTAGTGACTTCTGTGGATTTATCCTTCAGTCCGTCAAATACAAACTCGTGCTTGCACACGCCTTCTATGGGAAGTTCGTAGCAATCTTTGAGACATTCCTTGATGTAATTAGCATTGAGTGTTGCGAGCGGTCCAACCATACGTAGGTTTTCTTTGCCAAGGGTAAGGATGTAAGCATAAGCACGCATGATTACTCCGAAGTTGCCAAGGAAACCTGAAACCGAACCAAGAGACTCGTCGTTGCTCACGACCTTGAACGACATTGTTTCTTCGTCGGCAACGACACGAGGATTGGGCAAGAATTGTTCAAGACCTTCACGCACGCCTACGGGACCTGAACCAGGGCCGCCTCCGCCATGAGGAGTAGAGAACGTCTTGTGGAGGTTGATGTGCATAATGTCAAATCCCAAATCACCGGGGCGACACATACCCAGCATGGGGTTGAGGTTTGCTCCGTCGTAGTACATTAGACCGCCTGCTTCGTGCACGAGTTGTGCAATTTCAGCGATGTTGTGCTCGAAAATACCAAGTGTGTTGGGATTAGTCATCATCATGCCGGCAATAGTGTCGTCAAGCAGAGGACGCAAGTCTTCCACATCGACTGTGCCGTCGGGACGGCTCTTAACGACTACAACATTAAACCCACACACGGCTGCGCTCGCGGGATTTGTGCCGTGGGCGCTGTCGGGGATAATAACCTTGGTGCGCTTTTCATCGCCACGGCTCAAGTGATAACTCTTCATCACCATGAGACCTGTGAGCTCGCCGTGAGCACCTGCGAACGGGTTGAGGGTAAATTCGCTCAATCCAGAGATTTCAGCAAGAGAGTATTGCAGGTTAGAGTAAACTTCAAGTGCACCTTGGACAGTGCTAGGATCTTGAAGAGGGTGCAGGCCTGTAAAAGCATGATGGTTGCACATCTCCTCGTTGATCTTGGGGTTGTACTTCATTGTGCAAGATCCCAAGGGGTAGAAACCTGTGTCAACGCCAAAGTTGTTGTTGCTCATGTTAGTGTAATGACGCACAACAGTGAGTTCGTCAACCTGGGGCAAGGCTGGTGCCTCGTCACGCATGAGATGTGCAGGCATATCCTCGAGTTTGTATTGACCCAATTCGTTTTTAGGAAGAGAATATCCACATCGTCCTTCCTTTGACAACTCAAAAATGAGTTTTCCGTAATACACGTTGTTCATAGTCTATTATCCTCCTAAATTATTTGTCAATATTTTGAAATCCTTCACAAATGCATACTGCATCGTCGATGTCATCCTTGCTTAAAGTCTCTGTTGCGCAGAGAAGCAGAGTGTGGTCATCGATCTTGAGACCAAACTGGATGCCAGCATCAAGCATGGTGTCAAGTAACTCGTTGATGTTTTCGCCCTTGTATTTCACTGCAAATTCATGCAAGAACGGCTTGCCTGGATATGCAAGTTCGAAATCGTCGAGTTTACACAGCTCGTCGGCAAGATAGTGAGCGTTGCTATAACTCAAGGCATTTACTTCTTTAAGTCCCTGTTTGCCCATGAGAGCCATGTAGATGGTTACATAAAGTGCCATGAGACTCTGATTAGAGCAGATATTGCTAGTTGCTTTCTCACGACGTATGTGCTGCTCGCGGGCTTGCAATGTGAGCACGAAAGTGCGTTTGCCGTCCATATCCTTGGTAGCACCTACGATGCGTCCTGGCATCTTGCGTATGAGTTTCTTGCTAGTGCACAGATAACCCACATAAGGACCGCCAAAGTTCATGGGGATGCCAAGGCTCTGTCCATCGCCCACTGCCACGTCAGCGCCCCATTCGCCCGGAGTCTTGATTACTCCCAGGGCACTGGCATTGCAGTTCATGATGAACAAAGCTTTGTTGTCGTGGCAAGTATCGGCCCAACCAGTGTAGTCTTCCACGATGCCGTAGAAATTGGGTGCAGCTACAATAACGCCAGCGACATCACCTTGTGAAACCTTGTTTTCAAAGTCCTCGCGAGAGGTGACACCATCGACAGCGGCAATGTGCTCTACGACGATGCCGTGGAATTTGGCATAGGTCTCGACAACGCGAGTGACGATGGGGTTCATCGTGTCGCTGATGAGCACCTTGTTGCGTTTCTTTGCATTGGCGACTGCCATCATCATGGCTTCGGCGGTAGCAGTAGTGCCGTCATACATTGACGCATTGCTCACTTCCATACCTGTAAGTGCTGCCATCATGCTCTGGTACTCAAAGATGTACTGGAGTGTACCTTGTGAAATTTCAGCCTGATAGGGGGTGTAAGAAGTGAGGAACTCGCTTCGGCTTAATATAGCGTTGATTACAGAAGGGCTGTAATGGTTGTAAACGCCAGCGCCGATGAAGCAGTTAAGCGTTTGGTTGTATTCGCCCAGTTCGTCAAACATCTTACGCACCTCAACTTCACTCATCTCCTCGGGCAACTCATAGTCGCGGTGCAGCACAAGTTCGCCAGGTATATCTTCGTATAGATCCGCAAGGCTCTTGAGACCACACTTGTCGAGCATTGATTTAATGTCCTCGTCGGTGTGCGGGAAATATTTGTAATTCATACTTAATTCAAGTTAAGCAATGTACAGGAATTAATTTATTCGCCGATGAATGCTTTGTAAGCCTCGGCAGTCATGAGGTTGTCAAGTTCGCCAAGGTCGCTGATCTCAACTTTGATAATCCAGTTTTCGAAAGCATCCTTGTTAACAAGGCCGGGCTCGTCCTCGAGTGCCTCGTTGACTTCGATAACAGTACCGCTCACGGGCGACATGAGGTCGCTTGCTGCCTTCACGCTTTCCACTGCTCCGAATTCCTCGCCTGCAGTTACTTCGTCGTCAACTTCAGGAACATCTACATAGACAACGTTACCAAGTTCGTGCTGAGCATAGTCGGTGATGCCGATGAAACCAATGTTACCTTCAACTTTTACATACTCGTGTGACTCGCTGTAGTAGAGTCCTTCAAGAATCTTACTCATAATACTTATTTTTGTTTTGATGTTATTAATTCGTTATTTGTTTTTATTTCTTATAACTCTTTTTGTAGAAACGTTTCTTTACGACCTCTGCGGGGAAAACTTTCTTGCGAATCTTCACATTGAGTTCGTTGCCCAGAGTGCCTGCCTCACGGTCAACCAGTGCAAAAGCAAGACTCTTTTCTACAGAGATGCCGCGATAACCTGTGGTGATATAGCCTACTACCTTGTCGCCTTGCATCACTTCATATCCATGGCGAGCGATAGCTTTGTCTTTAAGTTCAAGGCCTACAAGTTTCTTGGCGCTGCCTTCTTCCTTCTGTTTAGCACAAGCCTCTTTGCCTATAAAGTCTTCCTTGTCGAGTTTCACAAAGATGCTCAAAGTAGCCATTATGGGAGAGATCTCGGCAGTGAGTTCGTCGCCATAAAGGGGCAGACCCACCTCAAAACGTAAAGTGTCGCGACAACCCAGTCCGCATGGCTGCACACCAGCTTCGACTAGAAGATCCCACATCTTGTTGATAGCAGTGTGGCTTGCATAGATTTCAAAGCCATCCTCGCCGGTGTAACCTGTGCGGCTTACGATGATTGTTTCACCGTCGTATTCCAACTTTTTGAAAGTATAAAACACGAGGTCGGTTGCATCAATCTTGAGAATGTCGAGAAGAGCCTTTTCACTCTCGGGACCTTGAACTGCGAGCTGTCCGTAGTAGTCGCTCTGGTGGTCAACTTTCACGTCAAACTGTGCTGCATGTTCATTGATCCATGCCACATCCTTGTCGATGTTACCAGCATTGATAACAAGGAAAAAGTCGTTTTCGGCAACTTTATAAACCAGCAAGTCATCCACAGTGCCTCCGTCGGGGTAAAGCATCATGCCATAGTAGATCTTGCCCAGAGGAGCATCCTTGATATCGTTTGTGAAAATATAGTTGACAAACTTCTCGGCTTCGGGACCGGTGATCTCAACTTCGCCCATGTGTGAAACGTCGAACACACCCACCTGGTTGCGAACAGCATTATGCTCTTCAACTATGCCTTTGTATTGAATGGGCATGTTAAATCCGGCGAAGGGACTCATTAATGCACCCAGAGCCACGTGCTTGTCATATAGACATGTTTTTTTCTCGTCTGCCATAAATCTTTTAGTTGTATAAAAGGTTAATAAATTGTTTATTAGTCAAGTTCATGATGATTTGCGACATGTCGATGTGCTTGATTGCATTCTCAATGGCTTGCCGTGTATAAGGAGTGCCATTGAGCCGGTCAACTACAAGGTGGTCGATGTCGCCAAGCAGGAAAAAGTCTCCTGTTATGTTTATGTTGTTGATGATGTTGTGAACAAGTTGAAATCTCACTTCAATTTCACCCACGCCACCGATGTGCTGCTTGCGGGTGGTGTTGCATCGCGGATTGTTACCTAAAATAAACTCTGGTGTGAGATAGCCTTGCATGATGTTGTCAATTTGTTGCACGTCATTGTCGCTTATTTCAATCTCTCCATCACACATGGTGCTGCGCACATGCTTCTTGAAATCCTCTATGTTGAGGCCTATGTGTTGGGATAGGGTGGTGATGCGGCTTTCCACGCTTTTCACTCCTTTTGATTCCAATTTCTGTTTGGAAGGGGTAATGGCATTTGCCATGTGCTGGCGGTCGGTGTCGTAAAGCATGGTCCCGTGCACTATGCTGAATCCGGGCATGTGGTAGAATGCGTTGCCGCTTACCTTGCATCCGTCAATCATAATGTCGTTGCGAGAATTGTCGCTGGCATTAAGTCCTAGTAGTTTGAGCATCTCAACGACCGCCGTAGTATAGCGGGAGAATGTCAGTGTGACATTATCGCTTCGAGTTATGTAACTGAACATGATGTTGTTCATGTCGGCAAACACGCAGCCTCCTCCGCTCTTGCGGCGATAATATTCTATGCCGTTGGCATCGCAATAGTCAAGATTGACTTCGTTTTGTATTACCTGGTTTCTCCCGAAGATTACAGTGGGGGTGACTTGCCACATGAAGAAGAGATCGTCCTCACCTATAATGCGAGTCGCATATTCCTCCATTGCAAGATAGAATGGAAGAATATGCGACTGGTTATCGGGCAATCTCAAATATTTCATCAAGTTATTCTTTCAGTTTGTTAGTTTTGCGTATGACCTACAAAATTCAGGTCTCCTACACAATGCAAATTTACTGAAAATATCTTGAATTGAGAAATTTAATTGCTCCAAATTTTGTGAGTAATGATTATTTTATAATCACTTTGCGGCTAGCACCGTCAACATTGACAATGTAAATGCCATTAGCAAGATTACTGCTGTTGATAGTAACGTCGTTGTTTCCTGCTGCATTAGTTGTTGAAACCAGTTTGCCTGCAAGGTCAAAAACGTTAACCGTGTTGATACCCTTATCAGCTTTAATATTGATAGAGCCTACTGTTGTATTGACGTCAATGCTTGAAACTGTTGAGTTGAGGTCTTTCACTGCTGTGAAGTTCTCGGTGTGAATGCGGTAGCAAGCATATCCGTTACCCATTGTGTAGTCGTAAACGAGCACAGAACTATTGCCTTCGGGTACTACGCGGAAGAATGACCCGCAAGAAGGATTAGCGCTGTAACCGCCAGAACCCAGCGGAGCGACATTAGCAATGGGTTCCGCATTAGCGCTCATGTCGCGCACAGAGAAACCGCCGTTGTAGTTTGTGCCGCTGGTGTAAAGGAACATTTCGTGGCCTTCGAGAGTAAAGTAAGCTCCACCTACCGAAGAGTTGCTGTTGGGCTGTGTTGTGTTTAGAGAACCGGGGACATACTTGCCCTTGTCCTCGCCATTGAACAGGTTGTAGCCCTGGTTACGCACTTGGTAGATAAACTTGCTGGGTGTCCCGTCAATAGGGAATATCATGCCGGCAGTAGAACTTGCAAAAGACACTCCGCTAGTCTTTGTGACGTCAACTACTTTGCCCTCTGCGATATAGATTACAGTAACATAGGTGAGTGCATTCTGGAACAAATACACATAACCGCCCTCTGTTGACATGATGTCACCGCTTGCAGTGATGAAGTTGGTCTGTCCTTGCTCGGGAGTTGTGAATTTGATTTCGACAGGGGTAGAAGTGAGGTCACAACCAGGATATACAAGAAGAGTGCCGGGATTCTTTGTCACACCGTCGTTGCGCTGGATTAGGTTTTCGGCGTCGTCAAAGCAGATGCCGTGGCTTGTGGTGCCGGGGAGTTCTGCAATAGTGCCTTCGGGAGTGATAAGTACGAGTTGGCTAGTAGTGTAATTGTTGGCATAGCAAAGTCCGTCAGAGGTGATTGCTGCCTGTTGCGCCGATGCATATTTTAAAGCACCAGCTACGCCTGACGGGAAATTAGCGGGAAGGTTGTTGTTTGCCATTGTGTATTCGAAAATAGGCTCAACTGTAACTTTGAGGGCATCGAGCGGTTCTACGATTGATTCCCAATCAATGTCTTTGAGGTCGGGCATATCGTTGGGAACTAGAGAATTGCATGTCATCATGTAAACACCCATTTCGCCGTAAGCTTGGTAGTTGGCTTTTGAATCAACGGTCCACATGGCAACAGGAAGTCCGGCGTCGTGGAATTTCTTTACTGTGTATTTGTCAAAACATCCAGCTTCAATGCTGGGGATGAGTTTCCACTTTACAA
This sequence comes from Candidatus Sodaliphilus limicaballi, assembly GCA_018065815.1. Classification (GTDB taxonomy): domain Bacteria; phylum Bacteroidota; class Bacteroidia; order Bacteroidales; family Muribaculaceae; genus Sodaliphilus; species Sodaliphilus limicaballi. The sequence continues at coordinate 9,911 of JAGHSP010000180.1, forward strand.
TCCAGTCGAAGTTGCTTGCCCAGTTGGCATTGCACAAGAATTGGCATTGCAATTTGGGGTAGTTGGTGCGCACATACTCAAGTGAGTTTTTCATTGAAGTGAGAATCACTGCTTTATCGGTGAGTCCTTTTTCCTCAATAAGTGCTGCAAGACCGGGGAATTTGCTCATGTCGTTATTGTTGATGCCAGTGGTCCATTTGAGTTCGATAACGGGGAATACGCCCTTTTCGTTGCACACGTCGAGATACTCGGCGATGGTGCACATTGTGCCAGAATATGTTACACCGCTGCGTGTTTGCGAGTAAGTCTCTGCTTTGAGTTGTTCCAATGTCGCACTTGCAACAGTGAGGTTTCCGCCCACACGGTTAGTTGTCTCGTCATGGCTGATCACATACTGGCCGTCGATAGTGACACGCACGTCACATTCAAGACCAGCATAATGGTAAACATCTACACCGTTGCGATAGGCTTCTACTGTGTTCTCTACACCCTTGTTGCAACCGCGGTGTCCCACAAAGATTGGTTTCCATGCACTTGCTTGGAAAGCAATGACTGCACTGAGCAGTAGTAAAGTAATCTTTTTCATTTTGTAGTAGTTAATTGGTTTATGAAAGGTTTATTGAAAAGAGTAGGGGATAGACGCGTCTATCCCCTACAACTATTAGTTATTTTTCGGTTTTGTCTTCTTTGGTTTCCTTGTTTTCCTTGTTTTCCTTCTTGTCAGGCATTAGCCACTTGTCCATCCACTTGAAGAACTCACGCTGCCATACGATTGAGTTTTGGGGTTTTGTAACCCAGTGGCATTCGTCGGGATAGAGCACCATGTGGGTGGGAACTCCCATGAGTTTTGCTGCATTGAATGCTTGCATGGTCTGCGTGTAAGCGATGCGGAAGTCGTTCTCGCCTGTTGTGACCATGATGGGGGTGTCCCAGTTCTGCACATAGTTCTTGGGGTCTGCTTGGCTGAATGATTTTTGAGCCACAGCATTATCTTTCTCCCAAGGCGCGCCGCCGAGGTCCCAGTTGACGAACCACATCTCTTCGGTTTCGAGATATTGTGCTCGCAAGTCGAAAATACCTGCGTGCGAAAGGAAGCAAGCATAGCGTTTGTTGTGATTGCCAGCAAGCCAGTAAACTGAATAGCCGCCGAAGCTTGCGCCGACGCAACCCATGTGGTCGCCGTCGATGTAGGGTTGCTCCTTCATATAGTCGGTAACGCTGAGGTAGTCCTTCATGCATTGTCCTGCGTAGTCGCCCGAAATCTGTGCATTCCACTCTGTGCCGAAACCGGGAAGACCGCGACGGTTGGGAGCAATGACTACATAACCGTGGTTTGCCATGATGCGGAGGTTCCAGCGATAACTCCAGAATTGGCTTACAGGTGACTGGGGACCGCCTTCGCAGAAGAAAATAGACGGATATTTCTTGTTTTTGTCAAATCCTGGAGGCAGGAGCACCCAAGTGGTGATATCCTTGCCGTCGGTAGCCTTGACGATGACTTTCTCGCACTTAACTTCGTCGAGCGAAGCAAGCAGTTGGGTGTTGACATTGGTAAGCTGCTTGGGTTCTTGTCCCACCTGGAAAGCAAACACTTCGTTGGGAGCAAGGAACGAGTGACGCATGGTCACAAGCGTGTTGTTGTCGGCAAAGTTGATGCCGTCGTAGTCATATTGACCTGCTGCGATGGTGTCAACCTTCTGTGTTGCAACATCCATGCGGAAGATGGGGCATGTGCCCTGGAACGGACAGATGAAGTAGATGAATTTCTCGTCGGGCGACCAAGCGATTGCGTCAACAGAGTAATCCCAGTTAGCCGTGAGATCAACCTTTTCGCCTCCCAGTTTATCCATCATGAAAATGCGGTTCTTGTCGGCCTCATAACCATCATGTTCCATTGACAGCCAAGCAATCTTTCCGCTCTTGGAAACGACGGGGTTGTTGTCGTAGCCCATCATTCCCTCGGTGAGGTTGTCGGTTGTCTTATTTGCCTCGGTGTCATACACATAGAGGTCGCTATTAGTTGACAGTGCATATTCCTTGCCCACTTTCTTGCGGCACACATATATGAGTTTCTTGCTGTCGGGGGTCCAGGCAAGTTGTTCAACTCCGCCCCAGGGACGCATGGGTGACTCGAATTGTGTTCCTTCAAGTACATCCTTTACATCGCTTACTTTGGAACCGTCGAAAGTGCCGACGAAGGGGTGAGGAATCTCGGCTGTCCACTCATTCCAGTGACGATACATCAGGTCGTCAATGATGCGTGCATTGCTCTTGTCCATGTCGGGATGATGATCGGTGATGTCTTTACCATACTTAACGGTTGAAACAATCACAATCTTCTTTTCGTCGGGAGAGAAAGTGAAACCTTCAACATCTTTTTCCATTGACGAAACGCACTTGCGTCCGCTGCCGTCGGCATTCATCACCCACACTTGTGTCACTGCGCCTTCCTTGTCTTCGCAGTAAGTGAATGCGATTTTATTGCCTCCGTCAATCCACACTGCGTTACCCTCGCTGCGGGGAGTTTCGGTGATTTGCTTGGCGTTCTGGCCATCAATGTCCATTACCCACAGGTCGTTGTTTCCTTTGTTGGCTTCAATGTCAATTTGGTTTACGGCGAAGAGAACCTTCTTTCCGTCGGGCGATACTTGCGCACCGCTTACTCTGCCGAATTGATTGAGCACTTCGGGCGTAAACTCTTGTTTTTGAACATTCTCGCCACTAGCTTGATTGCCAGCGTCGTTGTTTTCGTTACATCCTGCCGATGACAGCAATGCTACTACTGATGCCATAAC
>JAGHSP010000020.1 GCA_018065815.1 Candidatus Sodaliphilus limicaballi
GCGGAGAACCGCCGGGAACGGGACCTGCGGGAGATGATGCAGTAACTCACCCGGCGGAGAACCGCCGGGAACGGGACCTGGGGGAGATGATGCAGTAACTCACCCGGCGGAGAACCGCCGGGAACGGGGACCTGGGGGAGATGATGCAGAACTCACCCGGCGGAGAACCGCCGGGAACGGGATAGCCTTCACAACGCAAGTTTAGTTTATCTTGAACAAGTCGCGGGCGTTGCGGTCGGTGACGGCTGACACTTCCTCGGGTGTCACGCCCAGGATTGTGGCGATGTGGTTGTTGATGTAGGGGATGAAGCTGCTCTCGTTGCGCTTGCCTCGCATGGGCACAGGTGCCATGTAGGGAGCATCGGTCTCGAGAAGGATGCGGTCAAGGCCTATGGCAGGCAGCACAGCTGGCAGATGGCTTTTCTTGAACGTGACCACGCCTCCTATGCCGAAATAGAAGTCACCGTAACGTCGCACCCGCTCCACGTCGCCTGCATCGCCCGGCCAGCAATGGAACACGCCGCGCGGCAGTGTTGTCCCCAGCGTATCAAACACTTGCAGCACCTCGTCGAGACCGTCGCGGCAGTGCATGATGAACGGCAGGTCCTTACTGGTGCACCATTGCAGCTGCATTGCGAGAGCGTCCATCTGCTCCAGGCGGTAGGTCTTGTCCCAATACAAGTCGATGCCTATCTCACCCACGGCGATAAAGTCGCCCGTGTCGAGCAAGGGGCGCATGGCGTCGAGCACTTCACGCCAGTCTTGCTTCACCTCCTCGGGGTGCAGTCCCAGCGCCATCGATGTGTAGGCGGGATATTGGTCGTGCAGCGTGCGCAGCAGTGGCACGCTGGCAAGGTTCTCGTTGGGCAGGATGATGTGGCTGATGCCAGCTTCTTGCGCCCGCAGCACCGTTGCGTCGCGGTCGTCGTCAAACTGGTCGCAGTAGATGTGGCTGTGGGTGTCGATCATCGGTCGCGCTTGATGAGTTTCACAATGAGGTCGTTGAATGCCTGCTTGGCATCGGCATCGATGCGCATGGCACCAAGCGTGGCGAGGGCGTGGTCGCTGAACATTGCAATGCGTTGCTCGCTCAACTCGCGCAGTCCCAGTTTCTCATAGACAGCTGTGACAGCGGGGATCTTCTCCTCGGGCTTGGCATCGTTGTCGTCGAGCCAGCGGCGCAGTTCCTTGGCATCGTCGCCGGCAGCCATGTTCATGGCGTTGATGAGCAGGAAAGTCTTCTTGTTGTTCATGATGTCGCCGCCAGTCGCCTTGCCGAAAGTGTCGGGGTTTCCCCACACATCGAGCACGTCGTCCTGCAACTGGAACGCCAGGCCCACGTTCACTCCCATGTGGTAGAAATCGTCGGCAACGGCCTTGCACGCCCCGCCCAGCAGAGCGCCCATCTTGCAGGCACATCCCAGCAGTACAGAGGTTTTGAGGCGAATCATCTCGAGATATTCCTCCTCCTTGACGTCGTCGCGGTGCTCAAAGTCCATGTCCCACTGCTGTCCCTCGTAGATTTCCATCGCGGTCTTGTTGTAGAGTTCCATGACAGGGCGCATCGCCTTGTCGCTGGCTCTGGCTATATATTGAGTGGCCATGGTGAGCATGGCGTCGCCGCTGAGCACAGCCACATTGTCGTTCCACTTGCGATAGACGGTGGGCTTGCCGCGTCGCACGTCGGCACGATCCATGAGGTCGTCGTGCAGCAGGGTGAAGTTGTGAAACAGTTCGAGCCCCACCGCCGGCAACAGGGCATCGCCAGCCTTGCCGCCCACAGCTTCACAAGCCATGAGCATGAGCACCGGGCGCAATCGCTTGCCGCCCAGCGACATGGTGTAGTAGATGGGAGCATAGAGATCGACTGGCTGCTTGGGGTAACGGTCCTTGATGCCAGCCACAGCCTCGTTGACTATATCGAGATATTCGTTGAAAGTTTTCATTTGCCGTAGTATATTGCTTTAAACTTGTTCAGGTCATCACCGGTGAGAATGTCCTCTAGCATCTTGGCGTGGCGGTCCACGTCGCCTGCATTGCCTTGTGCCCGTTCTTGCCGCATGGCATTGGCAAGTTTGTCGGGTGCGCAGCTGTGGGCATACACAACCATTTGTTTCTCCTCGGGCAGAGATTGCGCCACCTCGTCGATGGCTTTGAAGCAAGCAACGGCATCGTCATTGCGTTGCAGGAGTGCATAGGCAAATCCCACGAGATCAATCTGTTCAAGTGCTTTGGCGGCTTCGATGTCGCCCGATGCCAGGCCATCGACAATCGCCTCGCCCATGTCGCTGCCCAGAGCTTGCGGAGTGAGCGCTATGGCTTGTGCCACGACCTTCATTGAGTCGTTGCCCGAGCAAGCGTCAATAAACGCATCGCTCATCGACTCGGGGTTTCCCAGGCTGTCGCTCACGGCCTTGAAGTCGCTAGCCGCTTTCATGATAGCCTCGGGGTTGCCCCATGCTGCTTGCAGCTGGTGTGCCGCAAGAGAACCTTTCTCGCTGGCTTCGCCGCAACTAGTGAGCACGAGCGTGCCCACGGTGGCTGATAGTAAAAGGGTGATGAATTTTCTCATTATTCGGGAATTTGATGGTTAGCAAAGATTAAGTTACACACCTGGGGGTCAAGTTCCATGAGTTTGTCGTGCAGAGCCTTGTCGTAGGCCTCGGCAGCCTCACGTTTGCCAGCTATTGCCAGCGCGCTGCGTTGTGCCCGCGCATCGGCCACGGCTGTCTGTATTGCAAGCGTGTCGTTGTGGTCGCACTGGGCGATGACAGTGGCCGCATTCTGCGCCATCACCACCACCTCGTCGTTGCTCGCGCTAACGATCGACTGGACATTCTTGTCGCCCCCACAAGCCGCAAGAGCAACAAGCACCCCGAGAATAAGTATAAAACGTAAGTGTTTCATAATAGTTGTTTCAGTCTGCAAAGTTACACTTTTTTTTGTGAAAGTCAAAGAGTTTGGCAATATCAAAAAAATGCCGTCACGGGAGATAGTTCCCATGACGGCATTGTTGCGTTGTTTAAATATACCTTTACTTAACAGCCTGACCAGCTACGTTGAACTTCTTGTCACCCTTGAGGATAACAACCTGGCCGTTCTCGATAGTCTTAACAACCTTAGCGCTGTTAACGTTGATGTCGTTGATGCCAGTGGGAGTATCAATAGTCACGAGGATGCTGTATTCCTCAACAAATTCTTCGCCTTGATAGAGTGTTACTGTAACCTTGCGATATTCTTCACTCTTCATTACGGGTTTTACGGCCATGACAGAGACTTCTACACCAGAGTTCTCATCAGCGTGGAGAACCTCAACTTCTACGTCGGTCTCGTTAATGTCCTCGGTGAGAGTCATATTGTAGTTATATTTGCCTTCTTCAAGTGCTACTTCCTGGCCCTTGATAGTGATTTTTGAGATTGAGGGAGTGGTAACGGGTTCCGGATTCAGTTTGATGATAGCAAGTTCACCGAGCTCAGGAGAGTATCTAAATGAGCACTCGTCGCCCACCTGGGGAGCGCCAACAAGCTCGGGCTCAGCAAACCACTGTGCGCCAGCGTCGTCGGCAGCAATATTGATGTTGCAGCCAGAGCCGCCATAGATGCCTTCATAAGAGTACACTGAGTAGCGCACACCTTCGGTAGTCATTTCACCAACTTTGGTCATTTCCTGCCATGTCCAGTTGCTTTCGCCAGCCCAGTCGTGCTTGATGAAGTAAGTAGGCTCAAAAACCTCGGGAGTGAAAGAAACAACCTCGCAGCCCACATACTTGCTCTCGGGGTCGAAAGTGAACTTGAGGACATACTTGCCAGCCTCGGTCACACTGAATGTAGCGTTGCCGCCGTTGTAGCCATAAGAAACGCCCCAAGCGTGGTCTTCAACAACCTTGTACTCGATTGTAGAAACTGCAAGAGCAGTCTCGGCCGAAGTCCAAGAGTAAACACCGTCGTCGCCCTTAGTCATGTCAGTAGCAGTGTTGTCGGCATTCCATGCTTGACCAAAGAGGTCTGCGCTGTTGCCAGCAACTGAATACTCGTGAGTGATCTCGCCAGCATTGCCTGTCTTAACAGCCTCGGCAGCTACATCCTTAGTCTCAGCGTTGAAAGTGTAGTTAACTGTGTAAACAGCGGTCTCGTTAACAGAGAGAATAGCGTTGTTGCCAGGATAAGCCTCGCTCCAAGCGTGGTTCTTAACCACCTTGTACTCATAGTTCACACCTGCCTCGAGGGTCTTGCCTTCAACAGCGAGAGTGTAGTTAACACCGTCGGTCGATACCATGTCGTTAGCATCGTTAGCGGGAGCCCAGCTATCAGTGCCATTGAGGATTGCAGCTGTACCAGCAACGGTCCAAGTG
>JAGHSP010000338.1 GCA_018065815.1 Candidatus Sodaliphilus limicaballi
TCAAATTTAAAAATGGCCAATATTCCTTATGGAGTGACCCAGATTCGTTCCAACGCCTTTGAAGGCTGTACGGCACTGACCTATTTACGCATTCCTTCGTCGGTTACCTTCTTTATTGGATATGATATCTTCAAAAACTGCTCGGCACTGACCGATATATACATTGCAAAGAAATTGGCTCCGTCAATTGATACTAAGGCATTTGTTAACTGCCCGAAGACTCGCTTACACCTGTTGCCCGAGGCCGACCGCAATAGTTATAAGTACCAAATGGCATGGAATGAGTGGGGATTCGTAATTGACGAGAGTCCTTACGATATGTCTTCTTATAGTGTGTTATCAAGTGGTAGTAGCCAGTTCGTTGCCGAGACCCGCTTTACTATCAACGACGACACCGACATCACATATGACAAAACCCAGTATGCCGGTGCTGTAACCCTGAGGAGTCAAAACACACTTAACACCAGTGGAGCAACACTGCAAGTTCCTGATTATGTCACAGCCTGCGGCAAGAAGTATGCCGTTGTTGCCATTGGTACTCCCAGCCAGGGTACAGGTGCGAGCGAACTTGCCCTCGACAACGTGAGCAGCATCTTCGGCAAGGGCGTTGAACAGAAGTATGATTTCTCTGTCAAGTTGGGTAAGAACGTGAAAGTCATCTATGGCAGTGCGTTCAAGGATCAGCCCCATCTCACAAAGCTCACCCTTAACAATGCGCTCGAGAAAGTCCACTACAGGGCATTCTATAACTGCAAAATCAGTAATGACCTGATATTCTCACACGGTCTGAAACATGTTCAAGCCGAGGCATTCGTGGGCAACCAGTTCATGAATATGCTTGTCCCCAGTTCTACTACATCGTTCATGATGAATTCTATAAACAAGTGCAGCAACTTGCAGGAACTCATCTACAACTCCAAGGCTTACTACGGCACTTTCAGTTACTCGAGCCTTGCCAGCAACTTCCACATCTATGCGCCCGTGGAGTACATCGACGCGATGAAGACGAGCACCACATTCAAAAATTGCAAACTAAAAGCCGGTGCCTACGACTTTATCAAGGACAAGAAGTATGTGACCATCACATCGGCTGCTAAGGTGACCTTGGGAGGCAACACCTACGATGGTCAGGCAAAATATGTTTACAACGAACATGTCACCAGGGGTATTACAGGCACATTCCAGTGCTCGGAGAGCGAAACAGATGCGACCAACTCGAGCAATCGCACGTATGCGATAACCGAGATTGGCGACAGTTGTTTTTATGACGGTATAGGCGTCATCGGTATTACAATGAGTAAAGCCAAGTATCTCAAGACCATAGGCAACTATGCATTCACTGGCTCGAGCATCGCCACACTCATCATTCCAGAAACAGTTACCAAGTTTGGCGAGAAAGCCGCCTACAACTGCAAGAAACTCACCGAGATGACTTTCCTGAACAAGACTCTCGATGATACAAGCGTAATAGGTAACGACTTCTACGGCAACAATGCAAGCGGCTTCGAATGCTATGTTCCCTGGAACACTTATGCCTTCTTTAAGCGCCGCTTGACTGGCACCGCAGTCGATAGACTCTTCTGCTACCTATACAGGGGTAATACTAGCGACAAGGAGTGTATCGCAGTGGGGCATCCCGTTGACTGGAACAAGGCAGGCATCACTGCATGGAACATCGAGAACTATGACAATAGCACCAGCACTATTCATGCGCGCAAGCTGAATGCAACCCAAGGCGACCACCCAGTACTCGTTGACTGGAGCAAACTGAAAAGCGACGACATCTACAAGCTGTCACGTCCAGCGACCACACCTTCCAGCATTTTTACCTATCTGGAGGGAGTGAAAACCTATCGCGTCAATATCAATAACAGCCCAAACGGCAAGGTATATTTCAAGTATAATTCAGGCGACAACACATTCACTCACCCCAGTTCGACCTACTATATCAATCCTGGTTATGCCTACATGAGCATGGATTTGTTCCAGATAGGCTCTAGCAGCAAAATTATCAAGGTTGACTTTGGTGGCACTCCCACACCCGACTTCAAGAAGGGTGACGTGAACGGTGACGGCGTGGTGGATATCACCGATGCCAATATCCTGCTCAACATCGTGCTGGGCAAGGACAGCGCAAGCAAGTATGGCGGCCGCGCCGATGTGGATGGCAACGGCACTATCGACATCACCGACGTGAACACAGCACTCAACATCGTGCTGGGGAAGTAAAGGGTTTAGAGGTTCTATGTGGTTTATATAGCCTATATAGCCTATATAGCCTATATAGCCTAGATAG
>JAGHSP010000419.1 GCA_018065815.1 Candidatus Sodaliphilus limicaballi
GGGTACGCATGAGGAAACCCTCCTTGATGAAGTAGGGCTCATACACTTCCTCGATGGTGCCCGGGTCTTCGCTCAACGCAGTGGCTATGGTGCCTAGTCCCACAGGGCCGCCGTTAAACTTGTCTATAATGGTGAGCAACAGTTTGTTGTCGATCTCGTCGAGACCATATTTGTCGATATTGAGAGCTTCGAGCGCATATCGTGCTATGGCAGTGTCGATGCACCCGTTGCCCTTGACCTGCGCAAAGTCGCGCACGCGTCGCAGCAGCGAGTTGGCAATGCGCGGGGTGCCGCGGCTGCGCAGCGCTATCTCGAGCGCGGCGTCGTCGGTGATGGGCACACCCAGCAGTCGCGCCGAGCGCTTGATGATGCCTTCAAGCACCTCGTGGTCATAGTACTCAAGGTGGCAGTTGATGCCAAATCGCGCACGCAACGGTGCTGTGAGCAGGCCGCTGCGGGTTGTGGCGCCGATGAGCGTGAATGGCGACAGGGTGAGCTGCACGGTGCGTGCGCCAGGACCCTTGTCTATCATGATGTCGAAGCGGTAGTCCTCCATTGCCGAGTAGAGGTATTCCTCCACGATGGGGCTCAAACGGTGTATCTCATCGATGAAGAGCACATCGTTCTCGTCGAGCGACGTGAGCAGGCCTGCCAGGTCGCCAGGCTTGTCGAGAACAGGACCAGAGGTGACCTTGAAGCCCACGCCCAGCTCGTTGGCGATGATATTGCTCAACGTGGTCTTTCCCAGACCCGGAGGCCCGTGAAACAGCACGTGGTCCAGCGCCTCGCCACGCTGGCGCGCAGCTGCCACAAACACACTCAGGTTCTCTATGATTTTATCCTGGCCGGCAAAGTCGGTCAGACGCTCCGGGCGAAGGGCTTTCTCGAAGTCTTGGTCGGCCCTCACGCGTTCATTGCGAATGTCAAAATTTTCTTCCATAGTCTATAATCATGCAAAGGTACTATTTTTTCATGAATGACGAAAAACGAAAGACGAAAAAAAAGATGTTATCTCTAGTCTCTAATCTCTCATCTCTTATCTCAAAAGTTTTTTGTCTCTCGTCTTTCGTCTTTCGTAAAAAATAACTATCTTTGCAGTCACACATTAAAGAACTGCATCGTGAAAAAGATATTATCAGCCATACTGAAATATGTGGTCCCGGTAATCATCAGCGTGGGACTCATCTGGTTCTTGTATCAGAACGTTGACCTTGAGGCAATGAAATCTACGCTCTCGAGCGAGGTTAATTACCTGTGGTTCATTCTTGTGATTGCCGTGAGCATCATGAGCCACGTGTTCCGCGGCTTGCGATGGCGCCTGCAGTTGCGTGCCATCGGCGTGAATGCTCCGCTGCACTCTATCGTCAACTCCATCTTCGGCACCTATGCCGTGAACCTGGTGTTCCCCCGCCTGGGCGAGGTGTGGCGCTGCGGTTACATCGCGCAGCGTGAGAACGCATCGTTCACCAAGGTGGTGGGCTCGATGGTTGCCGACCGCTTGAGCGACACCGTGACAGTGCTGCTGCTCACTCTGGGCACTTTCTTCCTGGCGCAGGACGCATTCACTGCTTTCCTCGACACCTATCCGCAAGTCAAGGACGGTATGGTGGGCATGCTCACCTCGTGGAAAACGTGGGCTGCCGCCGCTCTGGGCATCGCAGTGCTAGTGTGGCTGTTCACCAGCAAGACGCAAAACAAACTGGTGCTCAAAGTGAAAGAAATGGTCATGAACCTGTGGCAGGGTTTTGCAGCCATAGGCCACATGGACGGCAAGTGGATGTTTATCATCTACACTATCTGCATTTGGGGCTGCTACTTCTTGCAGCTATACGTCGCCGCACAGGCGTTCACGTTCACCCACGACCTCACGATGCTTGCCGTGCTCGTGCTCTTCGTGCTGTCGAGCATAGGCATGGGCATACCCACTAACGGAGGCCTGGGCGCTTGGCACATGGCTATCATCTTCGGCCTGTCGCTTTATGGCCTGGGACCATTCTCGGCCGAGACCCCCAACACGCAGGCTTCGGCATTTGCCATGCTCGTGTGGGGCATACAGACGCTCCTGCTCATCGTGCTGGGCATCTATGCATTCACTTGCATCGCCCTTGAAAAGAAAAACAACAAAACCACCTCGCCTGCACAATGAAACGGCTCTACCTCATATTGATTATCGTCATGATGGCCGTGGCGCAGTCGTGCGTGCCCCGTTACACGCTCAACGGAGCATCGATCGACTACAACCAGTACAAGACCATCTCATTTGGCGACTTCCCTATCAGGGCAGCGCTGGTCTATCCGCCGTTGCAGCAGACTTTTGAGAACCGACTGCTCGACATGATACAGCAGCAGACCCGCCTGCGCGTGATTGACAGCAACAACAGCGACATGCGCATGGAGGGTGAAATCACAGGCTACAACCTCTCGCCGCAGGCTGTGGGCGAGGATGCTTACGCAAGCCAGACACGACTCACCATTTCGGTGCGTGTGAAATATATCAACAACAAGAACCCAAACCTGTCGAAGGACCAGACGTTCAGCGCCTATCGCGACTTCTCGAGCAGCGAGATGCTCACCGACGTGCAGGACGAGCTGTGTAACCAAATCAGCAAAGACTTGGCCGACCTCATCTTCAACGCCACACTGGGCGACTGGTAAGACGACAGACCATAAAACATAACAACGATGACAGACGACTTTAACGACCACTTCATGGAAGACGGCAAGCGCAAGGAAGAACCTGAACATGTAGAGACTCCCGACGAACGCGAAGACCGTGAGATAGAAGAGTCAACCATATCGCACCGCCACAACACTGTGCACACCATTATCTACGCCGCCATAGCGCTGGTGAGCATCGGCTTTGCCACGTGGGTGTGGTTCCACTACTACCACCCCTATGCCCAGCGTGTGGAAAAGGGATGGATCATGGACGTGAGCAATGAGGGCGCAATCTTCAAGACCATCGAGTGCAAGGTGATCACGCAGGACCTCGTGCTCGACACCATGAAGGTGAAGTGGAACAAGGACACCATGCTTGTGGACGGATGCAACTTTGCCGTGAGCATAGGCGACGACAGCCTTGCCATCGAGGCCGTGAAATGGAAGGGAAGCGGCAAGCGCGTGCTCATCACCTACGACGAGTACAGCGGCTCGCTGCCATGGCGCGGTGGCACCAACCGCGTGGCCACAGGCATCTGCCTCGACACGCTCACCGTGGAGTGAGAAGGAGAGTCATAGTTTTTTACCAGACACTATGCCATGACCTTGCCTGTTTTGTTTGTCATGACCTTACTAATTGGGAATACACGCAGTTTATTGAAATGCCCTCGGCTGGTAATTGACGACGGAGTCGTCACATTGCATCGTAACCGATGGCCGCAGGCCGTCGGCAAAGGAACACACTCTAACCGACCTCGAAGGGGTCGCAC
>JAGHSP010000058.1 GCA_018065815.1 Candidatus Sodaliphilus limicaballi
GTTAATTAAAAATTAGTTGTTTATTAGTAAATCGTTTGTTTCAGTTTATGCGGTGTAAATTTACAAAAAAATGTTTATATAAACAAATAAAATTACACTGATCGCAAAAAAAAGTGTTTAGCCCATGAAAAGGATATATTAAAAACTAAAACAATATTAAAAATAGCATTAGAATTATTGCTAAATGAAAACTTTGTAGTAACTTCGCATCTTGAAACAAAATGTAACGTAGAATAAAGATATAATGAAAAAAAATATTCTCATTGCTGTGACGGTGCTGGTAAGCTTGTGCTTGCTGGTGTGGGGTATAGAATTCTTGAAAGGTATTAACATGTTTAAACCGTCTAATTACTACTATGCCAAGTTTGAGAAAATAGATGGCTTATCACAGGCTTCGCCGGTTACTATCAATGGTTTCCAGGTGGGACTTGTGAAAGAGATCAACTATGACTATGAGACAAACATGATCTCGGTGATGATGAGCCTTGATGACGAGTTGAAGATTCCTGCGGGCACAACAGCGTCTGTGGAATCCTCGCTTACAGGCACATCGACTTTGAAACTCACGCTGGGTGACTCAAAGCAATATGTCGAAGTGGGCGGAGAACTCCAAGGTGTTGCTCCCGCTGGACTCATGGAACAGCTTGCAGGCAACACATTGCCGCAGGTCAACAATATTCTTCCCAAGGTGGATTCCATTATGGGCAACGTCAATGGACTGGTGGGCAATCCTGCGCTTGCACAATCGATTGCGCGTCTGGATGCCATCACGCTTGAACTGGCAAAAAGCTCGCAGCAACTCACTTTGCTCATGAACAACCTCAACAAGAACGTGCCTGGCGTGATGAATAATGTGAACGGCATCACCTCTAATTTATCGACAACAACAAGCAACCTTGATGAGTTCACAACCAACCTCAACAACATGCCTCTGGACTCAACTGTAAACAACCTCAACAGCGCCATTGCTAACATACAGTCGCTCACCGAGAAACTGAATGACAAAAATTCCACTGTGGGGCTGCTGCTCAACGACAAGTCGCTGTATAACAACGCCGACCATGCCGTTGCAAGTCTTGATTCATTATTTATTGACATCAAGAAGAATCCCAAGCGTTATATTAATGTAAAGATTTTCTAATCAAGGTTTAGTCGGTTTTCGTAGTAGATAAATGGAAAAATTAAAACAACAATGGGAACAATGCCTTAATTTCATACAAGGCAAACTCACGGCCGAGCAGTTTGATGCTTGGTTCAAACCCATTAATGTTGTTCGTTTTGAAAATAATACAGTCACATTATCTGCTCCCTCGCGATTCTTTGTTGAGAAAATCGAAGAGCAGTATCTGGATTTGTTGTCGTCGGCCCTTCGTCAAGCATTTGGCAACTCAATAAAACTCATATACAGCTATCGCGTTGCCGACAGGACCGTCAACGAGACCGATGATGGCAGAAGCAAAATTCTTAAAAATAAAGAAGCCAAAAACGGTTCATCGGTTAGCAATCCGTTTATTGAATTAGCACCCGACGAGATTGATCCCCAGTTGAACCTGCGCTACACTTTTGACAACTACTGCGGCAGCAAGAGCAACCAACTGGCAATAAGCATAGGCCAATCAGTCTCAGAAAATCCTTATTCAAGCCCGTTTAACCCGATGTATATATTCGGGGCAACAGGCGTGGGCAAGACGCACCTAATGCAGGCTGTGGGCATCAAGATAAAGGAAAACATGCCACAAGCCAGAGTGTTGTATCTGACTGCACGTGTGTTTGAGAACCAGTACACAACAGCGGTTAGACAGAACAAGGTCAACGACTTTATCAATTTCTACCTGAGCATCGACGTGTTGTTGCTTGATGATATACAAGAATTTGCTGGTAAGACTGCAACACAGAACACATTCTTCCACATATTCAACCACTTGCACAATCACCACAAGCTATTAATCATGACCAGCGACTGTCGCCCAAGTGATATGGAGGGAATGGTTCCGAGGTTGATTTCACGTTTCAAGTCGGGAATGACCGTTGAACTGGAGAAGCCTGACTACAACCTGCGGCGTGAGGTACTTTACCGCAAGGCAATGCAAGACGGACTTGACATTCCCGGCGAAGTGCTCGACTATATCGCTACACATGTTACTGACAGTGTGAGAGAACTAGAGGGTATAATAATTTCACTGCTAGCTCATGCCACGATGTTGAGCCAGGAAATCACAATAGACTTGGCACACAATGTGATAAGTAATAGCGTGCACGTCAACAAGCGTCAACTCACATTTGAAAAGCTGGCCGAGGCCATTGCTGCGCATTTCAACATTGACACCGATTTACTTTACGGCAAGTCGCGCAAGCGTGAGATAAATGACGCAAGGCAGTTGCTCATGTATTTTGCAAAGAAAGAGATTAATCTCTCCTCTACAAACATAGGTATGCGCCTGTCAAGGAACCATGCGACTGTGCTTCATGCATGCAAGCAGATTGAACAGCGACTCACCGTAGAGAAAAATTTCCAGAGCGAGATAGCCGAGATTGAAAAAGAACTCAAACTTGCTGTCCAAGCCT
The DNA here is from genome assembly GCA_018065815.1 of Candidatus Sodaliphilus limicaballi. Lineage (GTDB taxonomy): Bacteria > Bacteroidota > Bacteroidia > Bacteroidales > Muribaculaceae > Sodaliphilus > Sodaliphilus limicaballi. The sequence goes on from JAGHSP010000058.1 coordinate 2,566, forward strand.
GACAGAAAATAAAGAGCTTATAGTAAAAAAGAGGCGTGATTTGCATCATCACACCTCTTTTTCCTATATATAGTTCAAAAATAGTAGTGTCCGGTTAAAATTACGAGAGTTGTTCTAACTTCCCCCCAAACACTGCTAGTTACAACACTTTGGTATAACCGGTGCTTGGTATAGAATAAAAAAAGAAAATGATTTTTTTAGTTTATATGGCTCACGCCAAGAACCGTGCCGCGACCAGCGAACCTCCCTTAAAATGGAGGACTCTGTCCTCAAAATGATAATACACTATCTGTGAGGTAATTCCATTTTGCTTGCAGAGCAGGCTATTTTCTATGCGAAGCATAAAAATCAAAATATAAATATTTTCTTTTTTTACCGGACAACAATAGTTCAAAAACCAACAAACAAAAGAAGCAGTCTTTATTCTTCTGCTAGGGTCCACATCAGTCCGTCAAGCGTGATGAGTTTGAGTTTATACAACTGGCCTGTCGCTTTCTTGAAGTCTTTCTTGCTGCAGTTAAACACCTTCGCAATGTCTTCGGGCGACGATTTGTCATTAAGGTCAAGTGTGCCATTATTTTCTTTCATCCTTGACAAAATTGCCTGCGACAAGTCATCAACTCTAATTTTCTCTATCTTGTTCAAAGTCAAGTCAATCTTTCCGTCCTCACGCACTTGCTTGACGAATGCTTTGTGCCTTTCGCCGACGTTAACCGACGAATAGGTCTCATTTTGATACACCATACCCCAATGCAAGTTATTGACAATCACTTTGTACCCTAATTCAGTGCGCTGCACGATGAGCACGTCGACCATTTGCCTGTGGTAATAATCAGGCATCTTGTTGTCAAGAAATTTGTCAAGTTTTGCCGAGGCAGCAATGCGTCCGCTCTCGTGATCAAGGTACACGTGCACAATGTAACTGCGGCCAGCCTGCATGCGCACACGTTGTTCTCTGAAAGGAACTAGCAGGTCTTTTGCAGCAAGCCCCCAGTCAAGGAAAGCACCGACAGCATTGACAGCCATCACTTTCATTATGGCAAAATCACCAACCACAGCTTTTGGTTGCTCGGTAGTCGCTACTGGCCGATTCTCTGAATCGTTGTAAACAAATACGTCAATAGTATCTCCAATGTGCATGCCGGGCAAAATGTATCGCTTGGGGAGCAACACCTCATTACCCTGGTCGTCAATTAAATAAAAGCCAAAGTCAACACTTCGGTTTATGCGTAAACTGTTATATTCACCTATGTTCATGTTTCTCTATTAATTTCTTGTACAAAGTTACTTATTTTTTTCATTTGACACAAGAAATAGAGAAAATGGTTGAGAAATTTCGCTATTTCTGAAAAAAGTAGTAACTTTAACGTGAAAAAACAAATACACAATGAAAACTAACAACGCATATCTATTTATTTTGTGCATGATGCTCGTTCTATCATGTGGAATGATGGTGGGATGTGGCAGCAGTTCATCGGCCGACAAAACTTACACCGGCGACACTGTGTCAGTAGAAATTTATAAAATGAGCGATTCGTCAAGTTTTGTGAAAAGCAGTGGAGAGCGCTGCAATGTCATTGTTGAGGCATCTGTTGCTATCCCGGTAAAATATGGCAAAAATGACGACGATGTGAAAACACTTAATGACTTGATCAACCGTTATGTCCTTGACTGCGGCGATTCGTTGACAATCAAGGATGGTGTTGCCCACATGCTCAATGGCACATTGCACCAGTATGATTTCTCTGATGCTCCCGACGACAATGAGATCATTGAAGGAGATGAACCCACCGACAACGCTGTGCAGACTTTTACCACAAGCATCAACATATACGTTATCTACAACAAATTCAACGTGTTGACACTGTGTAAAGTTGAAATGCTGAAAAAAGACGACCAGGTTTCTTCTATCTCTCACAAGTACTACAATTTCGACATGAAAAACCATTGCTTCATTGACTTGAACAAAGTGTTCAACGAAGATGCATTATCAATGGTTAACAATGAATTGAGAAACGAATTGAAGCGCAGCAATAAGGTCTCAAATGATGACCAACTGAACGAGTTAGGTTACTATAACATTGACAACTTAAACGTCACAAATAACTTTTACTTCGAGGACAAAGGCATCACATGGAGTTATCTTCCTAATGAACTAGCAGTGGAGGCACTGGGCGAACCCAAGGTGACAATGCCATACGAGGTACTTGAACCTTATATCAACGAAAAGTCGGTAATTAAATACATACAGTATTAAAATGAAGTACATTTCACAATATTTCCCAGAGTTAAGCGAAATTCAGGTAAAGCAACTAGAAAAAGCACTAGAATTATACCCCGAATGGAACGAAAAGATAAATGTAATTTCTAGGAAAGACATTGAAAACCTTGAAGTTAATCATATCCTTCATTCACTAGGGCTAGTTAAGTTTGTCAAGTTCACGCCTGGCACACGAGTTCTGGACCTGGGTACTGGAGGTGGTTTGCCCGGCATACCGCTTGCAATATTCTATCCCGAAGTTCAGTTTCACCTAGTTGACCGCATAGGCAAGAAACTAAAAGTTGCACAAGATATTGCTGATCAGCTGGGATTATCAAATGTGACAATACAGCATGGCGATGTGAAAGAAGTTAAAGGAAAATTTGACTTTGTGGTGAGTCGTGCAGTGATGCCGCTTAACGATCTCGTACCACTAGTGAAACGACTTATTGCGCCCGAGATGAAAAACGCTGTGCCCAACGGACTCATTTGCCTGAAAGGTGGAGACTTAACAGGTGAGACGCAAAAGTATAAGTCAGATGTTCTCATTGATGACTTGAGCAATTATTTTAAAGAAGAGTTCTTCAAGACCAAGAAAGTTGTATATCTTCCTTTATGAAAATAACAAGACTTGTAGTAAACCCGTTTGCTGAATCTACTTATGTACTATGGCATGAGGACGGGAGTGACGCTTTTGTGGTAGATCCAGGTATGTGTGATGATTACGAGTGTGATCAATTTGCCAGATTTATTGATTCACACAATCTTAATGTAACAAAGGTTCTCCTGACTCATGTCCACGTTGATCATGTGCTTGCTGTTTCATGGATGGTCGAGAAATATGGCGCCAGCGTGGAATACAGCAAAGATGATGACTTCATGCGCGAGTTGATTCCAGAGCAAATTCGCTCATTTGGTCTTAAATATGAATTTAAGCAGTTTGCCGCAACAAGGTTTCTTGTCGATGGCGAAGTGTTAGACCTTAATGGAGAGAAAATAGATGTGATTGCGACTCCAGGACATTCGTTGGGGTCTTTGTCGTTTCATTCAAGCGAGAGTAAGAAAGTCATAGTGGGCGATGCTGTGTTTGCCATGTCAATAGGCCGTACCGACTTGGCTGGTGGCAACTATGAACAACTAATAAATTCTATAAATAAAAAATTAATGACGTTGCCCGAAAACACCGTCATTTATCCTGGTCATGGCGATTGTACGACCGTGGGAGAAGAAAAGAGGTATAACCCCTTCTTAAAATAGAATTATAGCTCTTCCGAGATACTATCAAGGAGTTGCATTATGTCTTGTTGAGGCTGTGCAACTCTTTCTTTTAAGACAGCGTCCTTAACCGACGGCAGGTTCTTGATATTGCCGTTCAACACCAGATTGAGGATGAGCCTCCAACCCGTATATTTCACAAGATATTCTGATGATGCGACCAAGTCAAATCCCAATGCCTCTGCAAAGGTCAAACGACGCAGCAACCTGTGACACAGCACATCAGCAATTTCCTTACTCTCAACGCTTGTGGCCCAATCGTGAGCGGTGTTATAATCTATAATCTCACAAGGGTAGAGCATAGATGCCACCATGCGGCATTCTCGATGCTTTGAGTCATTCCACAACTCTTGCGCCAATGCGGCCGAGTGCTCAACACGAGACGCTATTGCTATCACATCAACTAACTGGCATCCCATGATGTATTGATGCGGATCACCATTATTGCGCAGGCCGTCGGCTATAATGCCATTGCGAAAGGCAAAAAACTCTTTCTTGATACTGTTAATGTCGTTGAGCATAGAATATTAATTGAAAACGACGGGTGTGTCACATAAAGCACACACCCGTCGTTTGTGATAATACCAATTATTTCTTGTTGGTGAGAGGAGAGTAGTCGCGTGAGTAACGCAGCATCTGCTCTACATAGTTTTCATCGTAAGTGATTGTGATGTCGGTAATGTTGCCATCGGCATCCTTAACCACGTGATACATGGGATTAACAAATCCCTTGTAAGGAGCAATGTCAAGAGTGCTGTAACGTGCAAGAACTTCCTGGTGGAGTTTCTTGTCAACAACCACACCATAGTTCTCAACGAGTTGGCGACCAGCCTCATAGTCACCCTCGCTCTTGATGCGTTGAACCTCGGCAAGGAGTTTGCTGAAAAGTACGCGCAATTTCTCATAGTCATTGATCTTTACATAAGTTTTGCCTTTACGCTTTACCAATTCAATAACCTTATCTTTCTTGCCCTGCTTGTAGCACCATTCGCTGATGAACTTGCGGTTGCGCATGTGAGATTCCTCAATGTTCTTGCCAGGCTCAATACGGATGAGCTGGGTCATAAGACCGTTCATGATGTACTTGTAGTACTCTGCCTTGTACACTTCATTATTGGGGAAGATTCCGAGTTCAACCAATTTGGGGTCAGCAAGATAATAAAGAGCGAACAGGTCAGCACGGCCTTCTTCAAGTGCTGCCGAGTAAGACTTTAAGCCATCGGGATCTACACCAGGGAGGAGTTTGCCCGACGCATGACCGAGACATTCGTGAAGGTCGGTGTGCAGCTTGTCGGCAATCGAGAGATACTTCTTCATGAGGTCAATCTCAACCTCGCTATAAGCAAATTCAGCATTCATGCCCGAACCCTTAGCAGCCTCGTCGTAAGCATCAGTGATGTTTTCGAGAGTCACTGACTTAGAACCATGTGCAGCACGTATCCAGTTGCTGTTAGGCAAGTTGATGCCGATGGGAGTAGAAGGATAGCTGTCGCCGGCAAGGATAGCCGCAGTGATAACCTTAGCGCTCACACCCTTCACGTTTTCTTTCTTGAAACGATTGTCAACAGGAGAATTGTTCTCAAACCACTGTGCGTTCTCGCTGATGAGTTGAGTGCGGCGTGAAGCAGCCTTGTTACGGAAATTAACCATTGCTTCCCAAGAACCAGTCATACCCAGAGGATCGCCATAGCTCTCAATGAAACCATTAATGAAATCCACATCGCCTTTAGTTTCCTCTGCCCACATGATTGAATACTCGTCAAATGTTTTGAGTGAACCTGTGGTGTAGAAATCAATGAGTCTGTTGATGTAATCACGTTGTGCACTGTTCTCGGTCACCTTAACAGCCTGCTGCAACCAGTAGATAATGTTGACAATAGCTTCGGAGTAAAGTCCGCCCACTTTATAGGGTTTCTCAACTACCTTACCATCTTCCTTAACTACCTTTGTGTTGAGACCGTAAGAAATGGGAGTTTCATCATTGGGGTCTTTAAGTGCATTGAAATAGTCCTCAACTTCTTGTTGAGTAACGCCCTCGTAAAGGTTTGTTGCAGAGGTTGCTATCAAATCCTCGCCATCGGCCTGATTTACCTTCTTGGCCATGAATGTGGGATCAAAGATAACTTTCTCAAGGGTCTTGCGCAGTCTCACTGCTTTGTCACACTTGCCTTCCTCGGTGCAACGGTCGCAAGAGTAGATGGGGAGTTTGTCAAGGGGTAATTTGTCATACTCTTCAACGAAGAAGTTGATAGAGAATTTTGGCTCGAACTTGTCCATGCCGTAGTGGTGATGGATGCCATTGCCGAACCACACTTGCTTGAGATAAAGTTCAAGACCTTTAAAGTCCTCGCTATTGCGATCGCCCTTATAATTAACGTAGATTTGTTCAAGGACTTGTCTCACCTGCAAGTTGTACTTGCAGTTCTGGTCGGTGAGAATGTCACGACCTTGCAAAGCAGCCTCATGAAGGAAATACACTAATTTCTTTTGGTTGAGAGATAGTTCGTTGAAGCCTGGTACTTCATATCGAAGCACTTGAATGTCGGCAAAGCGGTCAACGACATAGTTAAAGTCATTGTTTTGCGCCATAGCACTTGTTGATAATGCCACTATTGCAGCGGCTAGAATAGATTTTTTCATATATAAATGTTTTGTATGTTATTCTACATAAAGCACAAGTCCTTTGAGATATTCTCCTTCAGGGTGATATATGTTGATGGGATGGTCGGCAGGCTGCGTGAGCTGGTGCAATATGCGCACTTTGCGGTGCGACATTGCTGCTGCGCTGAATACTGCAAGACGGAACTGCTCGCGATTGACTGCTTGTGAGCAAGAGAAAGTGAACAGTATGCCACCCGACTGAATTTTCTCAAAAGCCTTTGCATTGAGTTTGCGATAGCCTATAAGTGCATTTTTGAGTGCACTCTTGTGCTTGGCAAACGCCGGCGGATCAAGGATTATAAGATCATATTCATCTTTCTTGATGTTGTCAAGGAACTTGAATGCATCTTCGGCGTAGGCTGTGTGACGGGAATCACCAGGGTAGTTGAGTTCTACGTTGTCGTTAGTGAGTTTTATTGCCTTTGCACTGCTGTCAACTGAATGAACTAATTTTGCTCCGCCTCTCATTGCATAGAATGAGAAACCACCAGTGTAGCAGAACATGTTGAGCACTCGACGGTCGTGTGAGTATTTTTCCAGCAAACTGCGGTTTTCGCGCTGGTCAACAAAGAATCCAGTTTTCTGACCTTTGAGCCAATCCACATGGAACTTAAGTCCATTCTCAACTGCCTCGTCGGTTTCATAACTGCCTATAATGTATTGGTTCTGTGGGTCAAGTTGAGCCTTGAAGGGTAGGGTGGTCTCACTCTTGTAATACACATTCTTAACTACGCCACAAGGCAACTTTGTGAGTGCCGAGGCGATGAGGTTGCGTGCAAAGTGCATTCCTGGTGAGTGAGCCTGCATGACGGCAGTTGCACCATAGATGTCAACAACAAGCCCTGGCAGGAAGTCACCCTCGCCATGCACAAGTCTGAAAGCGTTATTGTCGTCGCGCATGAGATTCAATGACTTGCGCACATTGAAAGCATGCTGAAGCCGCTGGAGGAAAAATTCCTCATTAATCTCTGAATCATCAAAGGCCAAGACCCTCACGGCAATGCTGCCTATCTGGAAATGGCCATTTCCTATGAGTTTGCCGTCGTGGGTATAGACAGTGACGAGATCGCCTTCTTCGATTGTTTCGTCATAAGAATCGATTGCGCCAGAGAACACCCAAGGATGAAAACGCTTGAGCGATTCTTCCTTGCCGCGGCGAAGTTTTATTGCTTTGTAGGTCATTGTAAAATATTATTTAATAAAGAACCTATAGATGTCATTTCCATTAGCAAAAAGCAAAAGAAGCAAGAGAATAACCATTCCTGCGATTTGTGCCCGCTCAAGGAATTTCTCACTTGGTTTGCGTCTTGTGTTCATTTCATACAGCAAAAACAGCACGTGCCCGCCGTCTAGTGCAGGTATGGGTAAAATGTTCATAACTGCAAGAATGATAGAAAGGAATGCTGTGATTTCCCAGAAACTGAGCCAGTTCCATGAGTCGGGGAATATGCTTCCTATCGTGCCGAAACCGCCCAGGCTCTGTGCACCCTGAGGTGAGAAAAGCAGTTTGAGCGACTTGACGTAGTTGACAAGCTTGTCAACACCCATCTTGATGCCACGTGGAATAGACTGGAATATACCGTATTGAACAATTGTCACTTTATAAATATCGGTGGGCGAAGTGAGTTGAATGCCCAGTTTGCCGTTATCGTCAACTTTGACATCGGTCACACATTCTTTACCTTCACGCAAGTATTTAAGTTTCACAACTTGGTTCTTATATTTAAGCAGGGTAGGGTTAAGCTCTGTGAATGAAGGTGTTGTATCGTTGTTAACTGCAAGGATGCGGTCACCTTTTGTGAGCCCTGCCTTTTCGGCACCCGAATTTGGTTGTGCTTGTGAAACAACCACAGGTATTCTGATGCTAATGGGAGATTCTCCGTTCTCGGCATCTTTGTTCATCTGGAAAACGAAGTCCGACGGCAGTTTGATGTCAACAGTGTCTTTGTGATTGCGCAACACTTTGAGAGTCTTAGCGGTAAGAATAGTTTGGAGTTCATCGCTATTTACCGATGACAAGTTATTGCCATCGGCCATGAGCATGATGTCACCATCAACAAGTCCAGCCTTGTGAGCGCTGGTGCTGAAATCCATACCCTCGGTAACATCGGTGAAGTTTATGATCATCTCTCCATAAGTGTAAACGATGCCGGCATAGATGACAATGGCAAGCAGGAAGTTGAACAGCACACCGCCCACCATGATGAACAATCGTTGCCATGCAGGTTTAGAACGAAATTCGTAGGGTTGCGCAGGTTGCTTCATCTGCTCTTTGTCCATCGACTCATCAATCATACCTGCTATCTTGCAATATCCTCCCAGAGGCACCCAACCTATGCCATAAGTTGTTGCTCTCCATGAGTTCTTGAGTTCTGTACCGTCTTTATCAACTTTAGCTTTTGGTTTCCATTTCGCGATAGAAAACCAAGGATTGAAGAACAAATAGAATTTCTCTACCCAAACGCCGAAAATGCGAGAGAAGAAGTAGTGTCCAAACTCGTGAACCATCACGAGCAGTCCTAATGCAAGAATTAATTCAAGTGCTTTAAACCAAAAAGTAGTACTCATTTAATTGAACCTTATGTATGTGTTTTAATATTCTTATTTTAAAAGTGATGTTGCATATTGCCGTGCAGCGAGATTAGTCTCAACATACTGCTCATAGGTGGGCGTTTCAATAAACGGAATGAACTGCATAGTCTTGTAAACAGTCTCATAGATACCGTTAAAGCTCAATTCGCCCTTGAGGAATGCAGCCACGGCTATTTCATTGGCAGCGTTCATCACGCACGCTACATTGCCGCCACGACGAGCCGCCTCGTAAGCAGCATTAAGCAATGGGAACTTGTTGAAATCGGGGTTCTCAAAAGTGAGTGATGCATAGTCGCAAAGTGTCATCTTGCGCTCGTCGGTCGGAAGTCGGCGTTCAGGAAGCCCCAGCGCATAGCGTATGGGCAAGTGCATGTCGGGGAGTCCAAGTTGTGCCTTTACCGACCCGTCTTTAAACTGTACCATTGAGTGCACGATAGATTGCGGATGAACAACAATTTCAATATCGTCGTGCGTCACGCCGAATAGCCACTTTGCCTCTATCATTTCAAAGCCTTTGTTCATCATTGTTGCCGAATCGATTGTGATTTTGGCACCCATGCTCCAGTTGGGGTGTTTCAACGCATCGCTCGCAGTGACATGGGCAAGTTGCTCAATGGGCGTGTTGCGGAATGGACCACCCGAAGCTGTGAGGATAAGTTTCTCAATATCCTCATGCCTCTCACCCACAAGGCACTGGTAAAATGCACCATGCTCACTATCGACAGGGTACAGGACAGAGGTCGATGTTTCAAGCAGTTTAGTAATCAATTCGCCAGCAACAACAAGTGTTTCTTTGTTGGCAAGCGCAATTTTCTTGCCGTTGTTTATAGCCGAAATGGTTGATTCCAGTCCGCTGTAACCTACCATAGCAGTGACCACGGTATCAACATCGGGATGTGCAGCAAGCTGTGCGATGGCCTTGGCACCTGCATGCACTTCAATATCGGTGTGAGACAATGCTTGCTTGACCTTATCATACAAAGCCTCATTGCCAATCACAACGGCATGGGGCATAACCTTCAATGCCTGTTCAATGAGCAAATCGGCACTGTTGTTGGCCACCAGCAACCATGCCTTGAATAGAGCAGGATATTCTGCTATTATGTCGAGGGTTTGCCGTCCTATTGAACCTGTACTGCCAAGGACGGCAATATTTCTTACACTATCCATAAT
>JAGHSP010000119.1 GCA_018065815.1 Candidatus Sodaliphilus limicaballi
CCCTACGTTCGGTTTTGAGCCTGATTGCACCCCAATATACATTTTCGCAACTCAAAAAGATCTTGCTTAGCCTCAACTCGAAGCATGAGTTCCAGTCGATAGTGATGAAGCAGATAGTGGAAGGCTTTATCGAGAAGACCACTGCTGGCCTCACCTGGAGCGGCCTGGAGATGATGGACAAGGAAACATCTTACACTTATATCACTAACCACCGCGACATCGTGCTCGATGCCACACAACTGGGTTATATCCTCGTGGCCGACGGACGTGAGTCGTGCGAAGTGGCCATTGGCAACAACCTGCTCATCTACGACTGGATCAAGAAACTGGTGCGTCTCAACCGCAGCTTCATCGTGAAACGCAACCTGGGCAAGATTCAGACCCTGCAGGCTGCTATCCAGCTGTCAAGCTACATGCACTTTGCAGTGACCCAAAAGAAGAAATCAATATGGATCGCTCAGCGTGAAGGACGCTGCAAGGACAGCAATGACCGCACGCAGGAGAGCCTGGTGAAGATGCTCACCTATGGCAACCGTGAGAAGTCTATTGTGGAAAGCCTCAAGGAGATGAACATCGCTCCCATCGCATTGAGTTATGAGTATGATCCCAACGATTACCTCAAGGCAAAGGAATTCCTCATGAAGAGCAAGAACCCCAACTGGAAGAAGGCTCCCGAGGACGACCTCATCAGCATGCAGACGGGACTCATGGGCTACAAGGGCCATGTGCACTATGCATTCGCACCGTGCATCAACGAGGAACTCGACAAGATTCCTGCCGACCTCGACAAGATGCTCACCGTGAACCGCATATGCAGCATCATCGACCATGCTATACACGAGAATTACAAGATCTTCAAGACCAATTACATCGCTCACGACATCCTCTTCGACAACAAGGAGTTTGCCGATAAATATACCGAGGAAGACAAGGAAGCGTTCACCAAGTATCTGGGCGACCAGATCGACAAGGTGCAGGACATCAAACTCTCCGACTTTGACCGCTTCTACATGTACAACAAGATGTTGCAGATGTATTCTAATCCTCTCACCAACCAGGTGGAGGCAATGAAGTGATTGAATAAGAAACAAGATAGGAACAAATATGCGTATATTCTGGTTGCCATTTGTTGTAGTAATCCTTTTAGTGTTTTTTCTTGACTGGATCATCTCCAGCAAGTTGTGGAAAACCGGAAAACGTTATGCCCGCGTGTTGAGCGTGCTCAATGTCGTGGCTACGGTAGGTACCATGGCAACGGTGTTCGTCATGTTGGGCACACAACCCACATCAAAGTCCTTGTTCGTTGGCCACATGGCCACAACGGCAAGGGCTTTGCTGGCATTCATGCTGGTGCTCATCCCCAAATTGCTGTGGGGAGTGTTCTATGGCCTGGGCTGCATCAAGTGGCTGCGCGACGACTTCAAGACCATGCTCAAATCGGCAGGTATGGGAGTGGGAATAATCACTTTCATCGTGATGCTGCTGGGCAGTGTGTCCACGCCCTATAAGGTGGCGGTGACCAGGGTGGATCTTGATTATTCAGCCTTGCCCGCGGCATTCGACGGCTATCGCATTGTTCACATCAGCGACGCCCACCTTGGTGCCTATGCTGGCGACACCTCTTTTTTCGCGCGGTGCGTTGACAGCATCAACTCGCTCAATCCCGATGCAGTGTGCTTCACTGGCGACCTGGTGAGCATGACCGCTGAAGAGGCAAAGCCTTTCGTGGGGCTGATGTCGCGCATCAAGGCTCGTGACGGAGTGTACTCCATTCTGGGCAACCATGACTATGCCGAGTATATGCGCATGCTCACCGACGAGGAAAAGGAAGCAGACGTCAAGGAACTGTGTGCCATGCAAAACCGTGCTGGTTGGACACTGCTCGACAACTCCTCTACCCTAGTGAAACGCGGCAGCGATAGCATTGCCATCGTGGGCACTGCCAACTATGGCGACCCTCCCTTCCCCGTCTATGGCGACTACGGTGTGGCAACCCAGGGGCTCAAGGGGGTGTTTAAAGTGCACTTGCAGCACAACCCCTACATGTGGCGCAAAGTTCTCGTGGGCAAAGAGGAAGCTCCGCTCACCCTGTCGGGGCACACGCATGCCATGCAGTTTGTGTTCAACATGTTCGGCCAGCGCTGGTCACCTGCCAGTTGGCGTTATCCCGAATGGGGCGGACTATACAGCGAGGGCGAGCAAAAGCTCTACGTAAACACAGGCCTAGGCATGGCTGGCCCCCCGTTCCGCATAGGCATCTTGCCCGAGATAACCCTCATCACCCTCCACCGCAAGAAATAAGTCCTTCGTTTTTCGGTAAGAAAACCAATAAAATGTCATCGTCATCGTAGCGAAGCGCATCGTCAAAAACAAAAAAACTATGTCAAAGATTTCCTCTATCATATCGCAGGAACTTCACCTGCCCGTCAACCAGGTTGACAACACCGTGAGTCTGCTCGACGACGGTTGCACAGTACCCTTCATCAGCCGTTACCGCAAGGAGGCCACTGGCGGACTCGACGATGTGGCAATACAGTCAATCGACATGCGTCTCAACTACTACAAGGAACTTGAGAAACGCCGTGCCACAATCCTCAAGACCATAGAAGCACAAGACAAGCTCACTCCTGAACTTGCCAACCGCATAAACAACTGCTGGGACGCTACCACACTCGAGGACATCTACTTGCCTTACAAACCCAAACGCCAAACTCGTGCCGAAGCAGCCCGCAAGCGCGGACTCGAACCACTGGCACGCATCATCATGGCACAACATGGCGACAACATCGAGCAGCGAGCTGCCAAGTTCATTAACGGAGAGGTGAAGACCGCCGACGATGCCATTGCCGGTGCGCAGGACATCATTGCCGAGTGGGTGAGCGAGAACGAAACTGTGCGCAATGCCGTGCGCCGTTCGTTCCGATATGACGCAGTGCTCACTTCCCACTATGTCAAAGGCAAGGAGATAGAGGGACGCAACTATGAGAATTACTATGAGTTCTCACAGCCCTTGAAACGCGTGTCGTCGCACCAGTTGCTTGCCATTCGCCGCGGCGAGAAGGAAGGATATCTCAAGGTGGCAATAGGCATTGACGATAACCGCGCGCTCGACAACATAGGCCGCATCGTGGTCAAGGGCAAGGGAGAGGCTGCCCAGCTGGTCGATGAAGCCGCAGAGGATAGTTTCAAGCGACTCATCAAACCGTCGATTGAGACCGAGTTTGCCGCTGCTGCCAAGGCAAAGGCCGACGAGCAGGCAATCGACACCTTCGCCATGAACGTGCGCCAGTTGCTCTTCGCTCCGCCGCTGGGACACAAGCGTGTGCTTGCCGTGGATCCGGGATTCCGCACAGGCTGCAAGGTCGTCGCCCTCGACGAGCAAGGAAACCTGCTGCACCACGATGTGATGTATCCCACTGCTCCGGCCAACGACATCGAGGGGGCTACCAAACTGGTGCTTGACCTCGTCAACAAATACGACATCAAGGACATTTCGCTGGGCAACGGCACCGCTAGCCGCGAGACCGAGCGTTTCCTCAAACGCATCAACTATGGCGCTCGCCGTGTTAACGTGCACGTGGTGAGCGAGAACGGAGCATCAATCTACTCGGCATCAAAGATTGCACGCGACGAGTTCCCCGATAAGGATGTGACCGTGCGCGGCGCAGTGTCGATAGGACGGCGTCTCATCGACCCGCTGGCCGAGCTCGTGAAGATTGACCCCAAGTCGATAGGCGTGGGACAATACCAGCACGATGTGGACCAGAACCGTCTCAAAGAGGCTCTCAACTACACCGTCGAGAGTTGCGTGAACAGTGTGGGCGTGAACATCAACACTGCCAGCAAGGAACTGCTCACCTATGTGGCTGGACTAGGCCCGGCCATTGCACAGAACATCGTGAATTATCGCGCCGAGAATGGCGACTTCAAGACCCGCCGCGATATACTCAAAGTGCCCAAACTGGGTGCCAAGACGTTCACTCAGGCTGCCGGCTTCTTGCGTGTGCCCGAGAGCGACAATCCGCTTGACAACTCGGCAGTTCACCCCGAGCGTTATGCTCTCGTGGAGCAGATGGCACACGACTGCAAGTGCACCGTGGAACAGCTCATCAAGGACAAGGAGTTGCGCAACAAGATTGACCTCAATCGCTACGTTAAGGGCGACGTGGGTATGCCCACGCTCCTAGACATCATGGCCGAACTCGAGAAACCGGGACGCGACCCGCGCCAACAAGTCACCGAGTTTGAGTTTGACGACAACGTGAACACCATCGAGGACCTGCGTGAAGGCATGGAACTCAACGGCATAGTGACCAATGTCACCCAGTTTGGAGCATTTGTCAACATCGGAGTCCACAAGGAAGGGCTCGTGCACGTGTCCCAGCTGGCAAAGAAACGTGTCGATAACCCAGCCAGCGTGGTCAAGGTGAACCAGCACGTGCGTGTGAGAGTGCTCAGCGTGGATGTCGAGCGACAGCGCATTGCATTGACAATGAAACTGTGAGGGTAACTTGCATCGGACATAGCGGATTTGCGATAGAGACGGGCGAAGTGACGCTCATCTTTGACTACTACACCGACGAGCACAACGTCTTGCCGGCGATACTCGAGCGGGCACGGCGCATCTACGTGTTTGTGTCGCACAGCCATCGTGACCACCTCAACCACGACATCTTCTCGTGGCAGGGCCGTTATCCCGTGCAACGCTATGTGATAGCCAACGAGTGCCGCCGCAAGCTGGGACGGTCGCTATCGCTCGACGATTATCCATTCACATTCCTTCACCACGACGAGGACTACATCGACGATTCATTGAAGGTGCATGCCTTCAACTCTACCGACGTGGGCGTGTGCTTCATGGTCGATGTGGAAGGCCGCCGCATCTTCCATGCCGGCGACTATAACTGCTGGCACTTCGAACAAGAACGTAGCGAACAAGACGTGAAGAAAGCGATAGGCGATTTCAAAGTGATTTTGCAGGCCATCGTCACTCATGTGAGCACCACAGTTCCTGCCCCTGGCCATGACGGGCGTGTGGACCTCGCCATGTTCCCCGTCATCCCCAACATAGGCGGCGACTTCGCCCTAGGCGCAAGGCTCTACCTCCAGGCCGTAAAGACCCATGTCTTCATCCCCATGCACACCTGGGGCCGCAACCGCGAAGCCACCCAGTTCCACCTCTACCAGTCACCTTACAGCACAACCTACCAAGCCCTCTTGGCAGGTGAAGAATTTACTGCTTGAAAAATCAAGTGAGGAACAAATAAGTCGGCAAACTTCTATTTTTAATTACAAGCAAATGAACATAAATACATAGAAATTACCTTCTATAATGGCGTGAGAGACACAAAGGGACATCGTGCGACACTGGACGATTTCCTCACAAAAGTAGATTATAAAACAATAGACGAACTGCGTTCGTGCAACGATGACGAGCGTCGCAGACTGATAAAACAGTCGCTTCCGCAGGCAACTATCAGCGGAGTCTTTGCTCCAAGCAGGTCTGCCGAAAACCTTGTAGAGCATAGCGGACTGATCTGTGTGGATGTCGATCGCAAGGACAACACACATATAGACAACTTTGACACGCTAATCACAGACGTGTTCTCCCAAATGGATGAAGTTGCGTTTGCTGCTCATTCGGTGAGCGGCAAAGGTTACTTCCTGATAATTTGTCCACACCTTCCTCTTTAGGGAGCCCCCTTTGCCCTCTCGCCTCGCTTCATTTTGGCCTCAAAATCCTCCTCGGAATGTGCGGTGGCGTCCTTTACTGCAACACAATATTCCACAGCCCGATTTCGATTTTTGTTTCGTTTTGGTAGCGGATGTTGTCAATGGGCGGTAACAGTTCAAACTGGCTGTGCAAACGAGAATATCCAAGCGATTATTATTGTAAATTTGGGTACAGAGGGAGAATAAACCAAATAACAATTACTCAAATTAACGGATTATCATGAACAAAGTATCAATCAAACTATGTCCTCGTTGGTCGGTAAATGCAGGACGTCTTTATTTCAGGTTCATTCACAGGCGCAAGCAATACCGACTTGCCACTAACTACTATATCAGTCCAAACGAATGGGATAACAACAAGGTGTTATTGTATTTTTTTTACAGTTCTCCAGAACAAAAGACTCAACTAAGATGCATTAGTCTTAGTGTCAAACACGAGTTGACTGCATTAAGAAATTTTGTGGATAAACAGTCATCATTTGACTACAATAAGATAGTTGAACAATATTCGCAGATTCAAGGCAAAATATTGTTCGGTGAGTATATAATGGGCATTGCCATGGAGAAGCGCCTACAGGGGGCGTTTGCCACAGGCGATCGATACGAGTGTGCTTGTCGCAGCCTCCTGCGTCATAGAGGTGATAAAGACTTTGACATCAGCGAACTGAATCATACCATAATACAAGAATTCGAGCAGAATGAGAGACAACGAGGAATAAGCGCGAATACCATTGCGACGTATATGAGGAACCTGAAATCGGCCTATCGCAGAGCCGTTAGCGAGGGCATTGTTGCGGACACCGGTCCGTTCAATAATATAAGCACTACGGTCGAAAAATCCCGCAAACGTGCCATTGACGAGAAGTCGATGATTGCCTTGAAGAATCTTGACTTATCAGCTTGCCCAGCCGAAGCATTTGCCCGCGATGTGTTCATGTTGAGTTTCTATCTGCAAGGCATGTCGTTTTGTTGACATCGCGAACTCGAAGACTAAGGATGTGCGGAACGGTGTGCTGTCTTACAACCGCAACAAGACCGGGACGCACATAACCATTGAATGGTTGCCGTGCATGCAGGATATTGTAAATATCCACCATAAATCAGAGAGCGAATATATGCTTCCCATTCTACGCTCAGGACAGAATCCGGAAGAGCGGCACAGGCAATACCTCAATCGTCTGCAGACTATAAACTTGTTGCTGAAACGAGTGACCGCAAAAGCTGGTATCAAAACAAACTTGACAACATACGTGGCACGTCACACATGGGCAAGCATGGCCTATCGCAAGAATGTGCCAATGTCACACATCAGTGCCTGCATGGGACACAGCAGTGAGAGTATTACCAGAATATACCTTGACACGCTTTCAACATCAACATTGAACAAGACCAACCAACGAGTTATTGGTCGGTTGATGCGATGAATAATAAAGCCACTGAAATATGTCAGATTCGGACGGAGAAAAGCCTTAACTCTATTTAGAGTTATAATAGAAAGCCGTGAATATTGATAATTAATAAGTTACAAAAAGGACGTTGCACAAGTTATCGTACAAAATGTGAAACATGTGCAACAATTTGAAAACAAGAGAACTTCTCAAGGCTAAAAAATGACACTGATTATTTGCTAATATTATTTGCTAATTATGTGAAAAAAGAGTAACTTTGCAAGACCTATTAACTCTATGAGTTAAGATAAAAACAACTGGGTGTTCCGTTTGCGGAACAACTACCCTTGATGTCTCCCCCATGAGGCTGACGTGCAGAGCTGTACGGAGTCGGGGATGCTGCGAGAGAAATGCGGCGCGAGTCATCTTGACCACAGGCGCTTTAAGGGCATGCCTGGGGGTGGGGATGGTGTAAATGCCCGGTTCGATAAGCAACTAAAATCAGACAAATGGCTCAAGACGAAAACGCCTTGCAGTGGTATGCCTTCAGGATGCGCGGACACGTGCCCAACGAGTCGCAGCGAGTGGCCCGAGAGGCAGGCTTTGACACGTACTATGCCATGCAACGTGAGCTCAGGGATGCCTCATATGATGTTACCACCGAACAGGCCATAGGGGCTCGAGCGGTATTGCCCAGCATAATCTTTGTGCGTTGTACTTACGAGTTCGCACGCCCGATGCGCAACCACCGAGTCATGTGGCCTCTATGCATGCCTGGCACGAGCGAGTTTGCCGCCATCAGCGAGCGAGAGATGGAAATATTCCGCGCCGCAGTTGAGAGCGGTTGCCGCAACCTTGAGGTGATAGACACCAACCTTGCCACTGGCCAGCGCGTGCGAGTGCTCGACGGCATCTTCAAAGATCATGAGGGATACATCGTCAAAATACGCGGCGACAAACGCTTCGTAGTCTCCATCCCCGGCGTAGTCGCCCTCGCCACCATCTACATCCCTCCCCATCTCCTAACTAGAGTGTAAACCACTGGGATAAACTAGAAATCAAAAAAAATAAAAACGATATATGTCAGAAAGAAAGATGATTTACCTTTGCCTTGCCCACATGACCGAGACTGGCGAGGAGCAGAAATATGTTAAAGAGGCGTTCGACACCAACTGGGTTGTGCCTCTGGGTCCCAATGTTAACGGCTTTGAGAAAGACCTCGAGGCGTTCGTGGGAGAAAGCAAGCGTGTGGTTGCGCTCAATTCGGGTACAGCGGCCGTTCACCTGGCGCTCATCAACTGCGGTGTTCAGCCTGGTGACGAAGTCTGTGTGCAGAGCTTTACCTTCTGTGCGTCAAGCCATCCCATCACATACCTCGGTGCTAAGCCTGTATTCATCGGCAGTGAGAAGGACACTTGGAACATGGACCCCGAACTCCTTGAGAAGGCAATCATCGACCGCAAGGAGAAGACCGGCAAATACCCCAAGGCAATCGTTCCTGTGGCACTCTACGGCATGCCCTACGATTGCGAGCGTATCATGGCGATTGCCGACAAGTACGGCATCCCCGTGGTTGAGGACGCTGCTGAGGGCTTCGGATCTCGCTACAAAGGTCAGGTGCTCGGCACATTCGGCAAGTACGGTGTACTCTCGTTCAACGGAAACAAGATGATCACCACCTCGGGCGGTGGAGCTTTGGTCACAAATAGCGACGAAGAGTGGAACACCATCATGATGTATGCCACCCAGTATCGCGAAAGCTACCCCTACTACCAGCACGAGAAGATCGGTTACAACTACCGCATGTCAAACATCTGCGCCGGCATCGGACGCGGACAGATGACCATCGTTGACGAGCACATCGCCCACCACAAGCACGTGCAGGCACTCTACAAAGAGCTGCTGAAAGACGTCGAGGGCGTGACCGTTCACGAGGCACCATCGGCCGATTACGATAGCAACTACTGGCTGTGCACCATCACCCTTGACCCGAGTGTGAAAGTCAAAGGCCAGGAGAACGCTTACAAAGAGGTAATCAAGACCGCTGTTGGCGGAGCCGCCGGAGTAATCCATGCTGCCGACAGCGCCACTACCGACTGTCAACCCAACGAAAACGTCGAGGCTATGCGCATGTTCATGCTCGACAAGAAAGTTGAGGCACGCCCCGTGTGGAAACCCATGCACAAACAGCCCGTCTACCAAGGCAGCCCCGCCTACACCAACGAAGTCGAAACCGACCTCTTCAAGATAGGCATGTGCATCCCCGCCGGCCCCTACGTAAAAGACGACGACATCCGCTACATAGTCAACTGCATAAAAGAAGCAATAATAGATTAAACAGGAAATCTATAAGATATAAATATCCCTGTTTTCTTTAC
>JAGHSP010000188.1 GCA_018065815.1 Candidatus Sodaliphilus limicaballi
CTTTTAGACTGCACTTGCAGTGAAAAGTTTAATCGGTTTGCAATTTAGTGATATATTTTTACATAATTCACTCTTTTTCTCAAAAAAATTGCAAAAAAGGCAGTTTTTTAACAGATTAATGCCATTTGTCTCATGAAAACAGAGCGATATGGAATAATATTACTAAATTTGTATCATGATTGAAGGCATAAAGATTTACAGCGCACCATTGCAAGGATATACTGATCACATCTGGCGTAATGCCCATGCCAAACACTTCGGCGGCGTGGACGTTTATTGTGCCCCGTTTGCACGAGTTGAGCATGGAGAAATCAAGTCGCGCGACATCAGAGACATCGCACAAGAGAACAACAAGGTAGAATGCATGCGCCCGCAAATCCTCGCATGCGCCCCTGATGACGCATTGATGCTTGCAAACAAGATAAAGGAATCAGGATACACAATCATTGACATTAACCTGGGCTGCCCTCACCCGCCCATCGCTCTTAAACACAAAGGAGCAGGAATGTTGAAATACCCAATCGAAGTGGCACAGATGCTGGAAAAGCTGGCTACTATTGAGGGAATCGAGTACACAGTGAAAATGAGATTGGGGTGGGACGACTGCAACCAGTGGAAAGAAGTGCTTGATTGCTTTGATATAATCAAACCGAAACATGTCGCAGTGCACCCGCGCATAGGCAAGCAGCAGTATAAAGGAGAACTGCTAATGGACGGTTTCACCGAGTTATATCACTCATGCCACTGCCCTATCATATATAATGGCGAGATCTTGTCGGCCGAGCATATCATGCAAATAAAGAGCCAGTTCCCATGTATCGAAGGCGTCATGGTGGGACGCGGGTTAGTAGCAACTCCTTTCATGCTGTCAACGGAGCAAAGGGGTAACTTAATGAAATTCCATGCCGAATTGTTAGAGCAATATTCGATTCATCTCTCTGGAGGTGACATGCAGATACTTAACAAGATGAAATCTCTCTGGACTATGTTTCTCCCCCAAGCAAATCACAAACTGCGAAAAGCGATATCAAAAAGCAGAAATCTAGACCAGTATGTGCATGCTTCAACCGAGGCAATAAAGAGTGTAATAGATACTTAAAATTCCAAATAGAAATCCTTGCACAATTCGCGATATTCTTCGGTAAATTCGTTCTTGTGGTTCCTGATTACAATACTAGATTGTGTAGTTGTAACGCTAACCGACATAATCTCCCATAAGATTCTTTTTGCAGGTTTCCCGTCAATAGGAAATACTTCAACCATTTTACTAACATACAGTTTGTTATCACCGCAAGCCTCAAGTATTACATCAGCACAATCGGCAGGCGAAACAATCGCAATTTTTCCCGAATCGGCAAGCAACGATTTTGATTTAGCGAGCAACTGGTCGTAGGTGAGCGTCACCGTGTGCCTTGCGTTCATGCGAGATGTAGCAGGAGGCAGAACCCCGTTATTGAAAAACGGAGGATTTGAAACGATGATATCGTATTTTTTCGCCAACTGGAACGTGACATAATCACCCTCTATGGCACGTAATCTTTCGCCCCACTGGCAGTTTTCGAAGTTGGACGATGCCTGGACTACGCTGTCGTGGTCTATGTCGATAGCGTCAACATCCAGCACGAGGTTACGCTGTGCCATCATCATGGCTATCAGTCCGCTGCCCGTGCCCACGTCAAGCGCACGTTTCGCACCTTGTATATCACACCAAGCACCCAGCAAAACACCATCGGTCCCCACTTTCATTGAGGACCGATCATGTTCTACATCGAATTGCTTGAATCTAAACATATTAATATTCGTCCCAAGACTTGATCTCCATGTCATCGATCGTCAAGTCGCAGAATGCATCGATAAATGCGGCAGCAAGACGAGCATTGGTGATCAACGGCACATTAAGGTCAACAGCAGCACGTCTTATCTTGTAACCATTGGTCAACTCGGTTGAAGTGAGGTTCTTGGGAATATTCACAACGAGATCAACGAGATGATCGTGAAGCAAATCAACACATTGGGGAGTGCGGTCGGGCTCGCTAGGCCAATAAGCCCTGATAGCAGGCACGCCGTTGTCGTTGAGATACTGATGTGTGCCACCAGTCGCATACAGTTGATATCCCTTTTTATGCAGTTTGATGGCAGAGTCAAGCATGTCGGCTTTCATCTTGGCCGTACCGGTGCTGAGCAAAATGCCCTTCTGCGGAACACGCTGACCCACCGACAGCATTGACTTGAGCAATGCTTCGCTGGAACTGTCTCCTATGCAACCCACTTCGCCTGTCGACGACATGTCAACACCAAGCACGGGGTCGGCACCTTGCAATCTCGAAAACGAGAACTGTGACGCTTTAATACCCACATAATCAAGATCAAAGGCACTCTTGCTAGGTTTCTCGACGGGTATGCCTAGCATAACTTTTGTTGCAAGGTCTATGAAATTGATTTTAAGGACTTTCGACACAAAGGGGAAACTACGAGAAGCGCGCAAGTTACACTCAATAACCTTGATATCATTATTCTTGGCAAGGTATTGGATGTTGAACGGACCGCTGATATTCAAAGCCTTGGCAATCTTGCTGCTGATTTTCTTGATGCGACGTATGGTCTCAACATACAATTTCTGCGGTGGGAATTGGATTGTCGCGTCACCAGAGTGAACACCTGCAAATTCTATGTGCTCGCTAATTGCGTACAATTTGATTTCACCATTCTGTGCCACACAGTCCCACTCTATCTCCTTTGCATTCTGGATAAACGAGCTTACCACCACGGGGTGAGTTTTTGACACATTGGCAGCAAGTTGGAGAAAACGCTCGAGTTCCTCATCGTTAGAACAAATGTTCATAGCAGCCCCCGACAGCACATAACTTGGACGTACAAGAACGGGATAGCCGACTTCGGCAACGAAGTCGTGAATATCATCGAGCGAGGTGAGTTCTCTCCATGCAGGCTGGTCGATGCCCAGTTCATCGAGCATTGCCGAAAACTTGTGACGGTCCTCGGCGTTGTCAATGCTACGGGCTGATGTGCCCAAAATATTTACTCCTTGCGCATCGAGCCTCATTGCCAAGTTGTTAGGTATCTGACCACCAGTAGATAAAATCGTTCCATGAGGCTGTTCAAGGTCAAGGATATCCATCACGCGTTCAAATGTGAGCTCATCGAAATACAGGCGGTCACACATATCGTAGTCGGTAGAAACCGTTTCAGGGTTATAGTTAATCATCACCGAGCGATAGCCTTCTTTCTTGACCGTGAGCAATGCGTTGACGCTACACCAGTCAAATTCAACCGAACTACCTATGCGATAAGCGCCAGAGCCAAGCACAACTATTGAGCGCTTGTCGTTCTCATAGCTAATGTCATGGCTGCTGCCATTGTAGGTCATATAAAGGTAGTTAGTCATTGCGGGATATTCAGCACCCAGCGTGTCAATCTGCTTCACAACAGGAGTAATGCCAAGTTCCTTGCGGCGACGGCGCACATCAAGGTTGGCATCATCACCGCTGTCCATGTCGGTTTTAAGCACTGCCTTCGCAATCTGGAAATCACTGAATCCCTGTTGTTTGGCTAAAAGCAAGAGTTCTGACGGTATCTCGTTAATAGACTCGCACTGTTCAAGCGCGACTGCCGTATTATAAAGGTTCTCTAACTTGTGGAGGAACCACTTGTCAATCTTAGTAAGTTCATGAATCTGATCCACGCTATACCCGCGCCGGAATGCTGTTTCAATGGCAAATATACGACGGTCGGTAGGTTCTCTGAGAGCCTTATCAAGGTCGTCAATGCGAAGCGGCTGGTTTTCAATGAAACCATGCTTGCCCTGGCCTATCATGCGTAAACCCTTCTGAATCACTTCCTCAAATGTGCGGCCTATTGACATGACCTCGCCCACTGATTTCATCGAGGAACCAATCTCGCGCTTCACACCATGGAATTTGCCAAGGTCCCAACGCGGAATTTTACAAACGATATAGTCAAGCGCAGGTTCAAAGAATGCCGATGTAACCTTTGTTACAGAATTCTTTAAGTCAAACAGACCATATCCCAAACCCAATTTAGCAGCGACAAACGCCAGCGGATATCCGGTCGCTTTAGAAGCAAGTGCCGAACTGCGGCTCAATCGCGCATTGACTTCAATCACGCGATAGTCCATCGACTTGGGGTCAAAGGCATACTGTATGTTGCACTCGCCCACAATGCCCAGATGACGAATTATCTTTATTGCAAGTTCTCTCAAATAGTGGTAGTCGTCATTAGAAAGAGTTTGCGAAGGCGCAACAACAATACTTTCGCCAGTGTGAATGCCCAGAGGGTCAAAATTCTCCATGTTGCACACTGTGATACAGTTGTTATACTTATCACGCACCACCTCATACTCTATCTCTTTCCATCCTTTGAGCGACTTCTCCACAAGAACCTGCGGTGCAAAAGACAAGGCCTTCTCCACAAGAGCGCGGAGTTCTTGCTCGTTATCGCAAAATCCGCTACCCAAGCCTCCCAGTGCATAGGCAGCCCTGACAATGACAGGATATCCCACCTTCTCGGCAGCAACAACGGCAGCATCGAGCGATTCCACAGCCTCGCTTTTAATTGTTTTTACGTTGATTTCGTCTAGTTTGTTGTTAAACAGCTCGCGGTCCTCGGTGTTCATGATCACGTCAACCTGGGTACCTAGCACCTCAACGTTGTATTTCTCAAGGACACCGCTCTGATACAACTCAACTCCGCAGTTCAGAGCTGTCTGTCCTCCGAACGAGAGCAAGATGCCATCAGGTCGCTCCTTGTCAATCACTCTCTCAACATATTGCGGTGTAACCGGCAAGAAATAAATCTTGTCGGCAAACTCCTCGCTAGTTTGCACAGTAGCGATATTCGGATTGATGAGTACCGTTGTGATTCCCTCTTCTTTAAGAGCCTTCAATGCCTGCGAGCCCGAATAGTCAAACTCACCAGCTTCGCCTATCTTGAGAGCACCCGAACCCAATATCAGCACTTTATTATATTTCTTTGTCATGACTATAAACTAACTTTTAAGAATGAAAGTGATTAATGCTTACTTGTTGATGCTATCCATGAATTTGTCAAAGACGAATTCGGTGTCGGTGGGACCGCCGCAGGCCTCGGGGTGGAATTGCGTAGAGAAAAACGGTTTCGTCTTGTGCCTAATTCCTTCGTTTGTTCCGTCATTCATATTGATGAACAAAGGTTCCCATTCGGGCGAAAGAGTAGTTGTATCTACCGCAAATCCATGATTCTGCGACGTGATGAAACAACGTGTAGTTCCAACCTCCATAACTGGTTGGTTGTGACTGCGGTGACCATACTTGAGTTTATACACCCTTGCTCCAGCCGCCTTGCTCAACAACTGGTTGCCCATGCAAATGCCACATATTGGTTTATCGCCCTCAAGGGCTTTCTTGATATTTTCGACTGTTGCTTCAGCAAAATCGGGGTTGCCTGGGCCATTGGCTATAAACAACCCGTCATAGTCGATGGTCGTGAAATCGTAGTCCCATGGCACCCTGATCACGTGAGCTCCGCGATTAACGAGACATCTAATTATATTGTTTTTCACGCCGCAATCCACAAGAACCACGCGCTTGGCATTTCCCTTGCCATATTCGATAACCTCATCACAACTTGCCTGGGCAACAAGATTCTCGGCATTGGGGTCATAGAACTCAATTTCGCCAGAGCCTTCCACAATGATTTTGCCGAGCATTGATCCTTTTTCACGCAAAAGTTTTGTGAGGGCTCGCGTATCAATGCCATAAACACCCACGACATTCTCTTCGACCAACCATTCAGCCAGACTGCTTGCCGCATTCCAGTGGCTATAGTCCCATGAATAATCTTGGCAAATAATGGCTTGAGGGTGAATCTTATCGCTCTCTAGAAAATCATTCATGCCGTCTCGCATAGTGCGGGGCGGCACGCCATAGTTACCAATGATGGGGTAAGTTGAAACCAAGATTTGACCTAAATAGGAAGGGTCAGTGAGACTTTCGGGGTAAGCTGTCATTGCAGTGTTAAAAACAACTTCTCCGGCACAAGGTTTAGTTGCGCCAAAAGAAAAACCCTCAAACTGTGTTCCGTCCTCAAGGATGAGAACCGCTTTTCTTGTTTCTCTCATGTGTACAAATTGTATGAAATTAATTTGTTGGCTACCCTTTGTAGAGAAAACCATGCAAAATTAATGAAATTATTGCAGAATAGCAACATCGCACTATCTGGTTTTAAAGTTTTTTAGATAATTTATATCGTACAACAATTATTAATATTAGCACCCGAAAATGATGCGCAATATTCTTAGTAAAATGAAAATGATTTTATAACTTTGCAGTTACAAATAAATCATAGTATTAAAAATAAACAATAAATAGATGGAAATTCAAGGTAGAATCATTGAGAAGTTGCCACTCCAAACTGGTGTGTCTAAGCAAGGTAACAACTGGAGCAAGCAAGAATATGTATTGGAAACCGTGGAATCATACCCCAAGAAAGTTCATTTCGACTTCTTCGGCGAGGATCGTATCAATCAGTACAATTTAGAGGTGGGTCAGTTCATCAAGCTCTATTTCGACATCGAGAGCCGTCCGTTCAATGGCCGCTGGTACACAAGCATCAGAGGTTGGAAAGCCGAGCCTGCTGATCCCAATGCACCCGTTGCTGGTGCTACTGTTGCTGCTGCTCCCGTCCAGATGGCTGCTCCCGCGCCAATGCAAGGTGCCGCTCCCGCTCCTGCACCCGCAGCTCCCTATGCTCCCCAGGCAGGAATCGTTGCCCCTGCTGCCGATTTCGGCAATGGTTCAACAGATGACCTTCCCTTCTAATAATAAAAGGTATAAATATTATGAAATAAGGTGGGCTTGACCCACCTTATTCTATTTAGGAGGGTTTGTCCCTCCGTTAGTCATACTTGATTAATTCCATTGCCCGTTGCAGTTCTTGCAAATCGGCTTTAATAGACTTGAGTTTCACAACGACCTCAAATCTCTTGTCAATGCCGTCACGATTCACTTTGATTTGCTCTTGAGCAGCATCTAGTTTAAGGCCCTTCTCCTTGACCAGGTAATACACCTTGCGTATGATCTCGATATCGTTGGGCGTGTAGAAGCGTATGTTCTTGGCATTGCGCTTGGGTTTGATGATAGTGAACTGCGACTCCCAGTAGCGCAGGGTACTCATGGGAATACCCAGGATTGCAGCGACATCACCTATCTTGTAGTATTTCTTGTCAAGTTCTTGCATATAGCGTCGGTTTAAAGTATCAGTTGCAAAGTTACTGCCAATTTGCCTAACGTACAAGAAAATACTGCGATTTTTTGCAACAATAATTGCAGCCGGTGCAATAAAATGTTTGCAGTATAATTTTGCATTATGGCGCATTTGCAGTAACTTTGTAGTCTAATTCACGGAAATAATGTTCAAAGTATCTATAACAAAAGACCAACTGAACGAGCTCCCGCAGGTGCAGTTCCCCGGCAATATCTACGTCATCGACAACATGTCGATGGTAAACAGTGCCGTGCGCACCCTCAGGAAATACGATATCGTGGGCTTTGATACCGAGACACGTCCGTCGTTCAAGAAAGGACGTATGCACAAGGTAGCACTGCTGCAGCTGTCCACCCCCAACGAATGCTTCCTGTTCAGGCTCAACCGCCTGGGTATGCCCGCATCGCTGCATGAATACCTCGAGGACGACAGTTGCCTCAAGGTGGGACTCAGCGTTCACGACGATTTCAAGTCGCTCAGGCGTCTTGTAGACATCGACCCCGCAGGGTTTGTCGACGTGCAGCCGCTTGCGTTACAGAACAGCATAACCGACATCAGCCTCCAGAAGATATATGCCATCCTCTTCGGCGAACGCATCTCCAAGGGGCAGCAACTGAGCAACTGGGAGGCCGACACACTGAGCGACGCACAGCAGCGTTACGCCTCGATCGACGCCTGGACATGCATCAGCATCTACCAGTACCTCACCTCGGGCCAGTTTGTCCCACAAGAATCACCCTACTTTAGCATAATAGAAGATGAAGAAGTTAAGTAAAACCCAACTGTTGCCCCTGGCACTGCTCGTGTACCTTGCCTTCATGGCCTATCTGGGACTCCCCCTGTACCGTGCCGGCGAGTTCCTGCACTACTTCGGCGTGATAGCAGGCAGCCTAGTGATCATCGTCCTGATCTACGTGCTGCTGAGCAAGCGCGACAAGATAAGGGCCGAGCGCGACGAGAAACTCAGGAAGACCTACGAGAAAGACGAGGACAAAGAGAAAACATAACATCTGGGATGTAATATGTACAAAACTATATTTTCAACCATTATATTATTGTGCTTAATATCTTGTACTGGTCCTCACCCCTTGACCCAAGAAGATTATGACGAGTCAATTAGAAAGAATTTACCATTTGAGGTAGATTCATTTTATCGTCTTTATAATGGTTACTATGCCTTTGATACAAAACACGAGAAACACATTCCTCCACAATATATTCTTAAAGGTGATGGCGCTTTTCACCTGACGACAGAATATATGAGCAGCAAACTCGATCTGCAGTCGGCCGATGAGATATGGAGAGACATAACTGTTTTGCCCAAAGACGGTCGCATCGTATGCACTGACCGCATTATCAAAAACGGGAAATACTGTGGATATGTATATGTCATGCAAAATGACGCATCGCCGTTTGGCAACTATCATTGGGATGTTACATTGCCAAGCAACATGCAATTTGCTTCACGCATTCTTGATACATTTCTCGACAACACAAGAGACATGCTGAACGAGAAAACAGATACAATTAGTGCACCTACATCTAATAATGATTATTGGAAACTGATATTCATTTGCGATACCATATCAAATACCAATATAATAGAGCGTATTCTTGACAAGGCCTTTGCAACACCCCGTTACATTCTCCCGACCCACTTGACATCCTTTGCCGACAAAATGGAATACAGCGGAAACTACTCTGCTGCTCATCGATTTATGATGCACCGCATATCTATGGAACCCGATTATTACGAGGACAACTGCAACTTTAGCAAAGAAATAGCCGATACTTTTGCTCAGCGCCGCAATCAATATAATTATGACCTTGACCTTAAGCGAGAGTTAGAAGATATTTTAGAACGCGACCAACATCACCGAACAAAATGGCTCCTTGCGTGTCAAGAACGCCCACAAGACAACGCAAAGATTGAAAGACTCGCCGAAATGGCATTGTTCACCGATAGTATAAATTTAGTTAGAATAAAGGAAATTCTCAATACACACGGTTATCCAGAGAAAAAACAAGTAGGAGAACTTGCATCCATTGCTGCGTTTCTTGTCATCCAACACGCTAATCTTGAAGAACAAATCAGCATGCTGCCCGCAATCAAAAGCGCAACGGCCATGGATATCATCCCTAAGAGTTTCTTGGCAATGTTGCTCGACCGCATAGAATTGCGCGAGGGGCGTTCGCAAAAATATGGCACCCAAACGGATAGCAGTGGCAATGTCACAAATCTTCTTGACCCTACACGAATAAACGAATGGCGTCAAGAGGTGGGACTACCACCTATTACAGAGCAGCAAAGCCATTGATACGCGCCGACCGCGACAACAAACTCCGCAAGACCTACGAGAAAGACGAGGACAAAGGACGACGATCACAAGCAAGCGTGATACATGTATAATCCCCTTTACCCGGGCCTAATATAGTGCTGATGCAAACCTACGCATTGGCACTTTTTATGTCTATTAACCACAACCGCTTAACAGGTCATACCTAGGTCATAGCGCAACACATTGTGTATTACCATGTTAAGCCATGTACGACCTATAACCTCGTTATTGAAAAATCAGCACTAACCAGAGATGCGACCCGCCCTACAGTACCTTAAAACACACTCACTATATTAAAAACAATGTTGCACGGTTGATAGTGCGCTCCCTTGAGTGTATTTAATATACAGAAACGCTACAGTAGGGTTAACCCTACTGTAGCGTTTTGGATGTTTTGAGGGCTTTGGGGCGAAAAAAAGGATGGGGATTACTCCTCAACCTTTCCTATAAGTTCGAAGGGCAGTGCCTCAGTGATGGTGACGTTGTAAAACTCTCCCACCGTGAGCGGCCTTGTCTTTTCTATCAATACCTCGGGATCTACCTCGGGCGAGTCGTACTGGGTGCGGCCCACGTAGTAGTCTTCCTCCTCGCGGTCGACGATAGTCCTGAATGTCTTGCCCACTTTTTCGTCCTGTATTTCCTGCGATATCTGTTCCTGCAGGTCCATGAGCTGTTGCAGGCGGTCGTCCTTAACTTCCTGTGGGATGATGTCGTCGTAGTTCTTAGCTGCATAGGTACCGTCTTCCTCGCTGTAGGCAAAGGCTCCCATGCGTTCAAAGCGTGCCTCGCGTACAAACTCCATGAGTTCCTGGAACTCTTCCTCGCCCTCGCCGGGGAAACCCACCATGAGTGTGGTGCGCAGATGTAGGCCGGGTACCTCGTCACGCAGGCGCTTGATGAACTGCGGGGTCTCCTGCTTGCTGATGTGGCGGCGCATGTTGCCCAGCACCGTGTCACTGACATGCTGCAATGCAATGTCTAGATACTTGCACACATTGTCGTGACGAGCCATGACAGGAAGTACCTCATAGGGGAATTGCGTGGGATAGGCATAGTGCAACCTAATCCATTCCACTCCGTCAATCTGCGCCATGCGGTCAATCAACTCGGGCAGTTTCATTTCTCCGTAAAGATCTAAACCATAAGAAGAAAGATCCTGGGCAATGACATTAAATTCTTTCACGCCTTGCTTTACTAGGTTGCGCACCTCATCAAGCAGATGCTCCATGGGCACTGACTTGTGCCTACCAGTGATCAGAGGAATCGCGCAGAAAGCACAGAACCGGTTGCAACCTTCCGATATCTTTAGGTAAGCATAGTGAGGCGGCGTTGTCAGGTAACGTTCGCTAGCGATGTCCTCCCGGTAAGACTTACCTAGGTCTTCCAGCATCTTGGTCCAGTTGAACTTACCATAGAAATGGTCAACCTCGGGCAATGCTTCAATCAAGTCAGCCATGAAACGCTCGGCAAGACAACCCATCACAATGAGTTTCTTAAACTTGCCCTGACGCTTGGCTTCGCCTAGTTCAAGGATAGTATTGATAGACTCTTCCTGGGCATCGCGTATAAAGCCGCATGTGTTGACAACCACAATCTCGCCAGTGACTCTGGAGGGATTGTGCTCTATCGTGTAACCTGATGCCTGGAACTGACGAATGAGATGCTCTGAATCAACAAGATTCTTTGAGCATCCCAATGAGATTATGTCGATTTTGTTTTTTCTCACTTGCCGAATAATGATTTTACAAATTCTTCTTTGCGGAAAATCTGTAGGTCTTCCATACCCTCGCCTAGGCCTATATACTTGACGGGTATCTGGAACTGGTCGCTGATACCAATCACGACACCGCCCTTGGCTGTTCCGTCAAGTTTAGTGATAGCCAGAGCGTTAACCTCGGTTGCAGCCACAAACTGTTTTGCCTGTTCAAAGGCGTTCTGTCCGGTAGATCCGTCAAGCACGAGCAGCACTTCGTGAGGAGCATCAGGCACGACCTTGCGCATCACATCCTTGATTTTGGTCAACTCGCGCATGAGGCCCACGTTGTTGTGGAGGCGTCCTGCGGTGTCGATGATAACCACATCGGCACCTTGGGCTTTGGCCGACGAAACAGAATCAAACGCAACTGATGCAGGATCGGTGCCCATGTTATGCTTGATCACTTTCACGTCAACACGCTGTCCCCATATCTCAAGCTGCTCATCGGCAGCAGCACGATAAGTGTCGGCAGCCCCAAGGACAACTTTATTGCCAGCCTTCTTGAACTGGTAAGCAAGTTTGCCGATGGTTGTGGTTTTGCCCACGCCATTAACACCCACCACCATGATCACATAAGGTTTCTTATCCTCGGCAACAGTGAAATCTTCCATGCCGGCATTGTTGTTATCAACCAGCATCTGGGTAATTTCGTCACACAACAAGTCATTCAACTCGGCAGTGTTGACATATTTGTCCTTCTTCACTCGGGCTTGAATACGGTCTAAAATCTTGACGGTAGTCTTCACGCCCACGTCGGAGGTCACAAATACCTCTTCCAGATCGTCAAGGACATCATCGTCAATGGTTGATTTGCCTGCTACCACACGGGCCAGTTTGGCAAATACACCTTCTTTGGTTTTAGACAAGCCTTTGTCAAGCGTCTCCTTTTTCTCTTTGCTGAAAAAACTAAAAAATCCCATTCGTTCAATTTTTTTGCAAATTTACTGCAAATAGTGCTCAATACAAAATGAATAATTTATTTTTTTATAAAAACATGGTAATTATCACAGCGAAATGTGCTATCTTTGTACTAATTATTAGAAATTATGGTTATGAAAGGCATTTATATATACACTCTCACTTCGAGTTTACACAATGCGCAGGTCATTGATGAGACATCTAAAACCTTTCTTTCATCATTGAATTGTGACTATACGTTGAAGTTAGATTCTTTTGAAGACTATGGGACTCATGATCTTGATGTCATCTTTGTGCGCACAGGCGGGACAGAAGGAATTTTCAAGAGCCTGTTGCCCGAATTGCTTCACAGCACCCGCAAGTTTTACTTATTAACTTCGGGACACAACAATTCGCTAGCCGCATCAATGGAAATCTTGTCTTTCCTTAACAACAATTCATTATCGGGCGAAATCATACACGGCGATGCTGCTTATATACACGACCGATTGACCACATTAGTGCAAGTGGGACGTGCTCAAAGGACTGTTGCTGGCAAGAAACTAGGCGTGATAGGCGCTCCGTCAGACTGGCTGATTTCTAGTCAGGCCGACTATGCTGAAGTAAAAAGCAAACTGGGCGTTGAGATTATCGACATTCCCATGAGCGAAGTCATTGATGAATACAATGCACTCGAGAAAATGGACATTAACAGCCCTTTGGCTCATCACACCCAGGACGCAGTCATCAGCAAGAATCTTATCGGTGCCGAGCGCATTTATATCGCTCTTAAAGCAATAGTCAAAAGGCATGGGCTTAATGGTTTCACAATAAGGTGCTTTGACCTGCTCACTGCTGTCAAGAACACAGGGTGTGTAGCTCTGGCAAGGTTTAACAGCGAGGGCATAGTTGCCACATGCGAGGGCGATGTGCCTGCCATGCTGTCGATGCTTGTGGCACACGCGCTCACAGGCGTGTCAGGATTTCAGTGTAACGCCTCGACTATCAACCCTAACACCGGCCAAATGCTGATGGCACATTGCACGATACCATTTGACATGGTAGATAGTTTCAAACTTGACACGCACTTTGAATCAGGACTTGGAGTGGGTATTGTGGGATTTTCGCCAGCTGGCCCCATCACCGTGTTCAAGATTTCAGGAGACTTGACCAGATATTTCGCTGCCGAGGGAACGCTGGTCAAATGCCAGAATGAACCCGGCCTGTGCCGCACGCAACAATTAATTGCTCTTGACAACAGACACGACTCCAAGTATTTCTTGACTCGTCCCATAGGAAACCATCACATTGTCATTCCAGGACACTTCAAGAATTTAATTGACGAATGGTTTAAATAAGCAACCACAATGAATTTAAAAGACGTTCTCTCTCAACGCGTTGTCATACTTGATGGAGCCTTCGGCACGATGGTGCAGTCTCTAAATCTTGACGAGAGTCAATTCAGAGGCAAGATGTTTGTTACTCATGCTGTCGATTTAAAAGGCAACAACGATGTTCTCAATCTCACAGCACCACAAGCAGTGAGGTCAATTCACGATGCTTATATCGAAGCCGGAGCCGATATTATCACCACTAATACATTTTCGTCTAACGTGGTGTCCCAAAGCGATTACTGTTTAGAGGAATATGTGTATAGATTGAATTTTGAAGGTGCAAGAATAGCCCGTGAGGCAGCCGATGCCGTTGTGGACCGTAAGGTATGGGTAGCAGGTTCGATGGGACCCACCAGCAAATCTCTGACTATGCCTCACGACGTGAATGATCCCGTATCAAGAGCTATTGACTTTGACACTTTATCTGACGCTTACCGCACCCAGGCGCAGGCGCTCATCGACGGTGGCGTGGACGTGATTCTCATTGAGACCTGTTATGACACGCTTAATGCCAAAGCCGCACTTTATGCAATCGACAAGATAAACAACAAGCGAGGTTCTATCATGCCTGTCATGGTGTCAATCACCATAAATGACCGCAATGCCCACACGCTTACAGGGCAAAGCGCACAAGCGTTTTTCACAAGCATAAAGCACTACCCCATTCTTTCTTTTGGGTTTAACTGCTCTTTTGGCATTGCCGACCTAAAATACGCCGTCGAGCAACTTGCGCCGTCATTGCCAGTTGCATTCAGCCTACACCCCAATGCCGGTTTGCCCGACGAGATGGGCAACTACTGTGACACCCCTGCCTACATGGCCGAGCAGTTAAGCGGTTTGGCACGACAGGGATGCATCAACATTGCGGGCGGTTGCTGCGGCACCACACCTGCACACATCAAGGCAATAGCAACATCAATGCGCAACCTCCCACCTCGAGTCATTCCTGCCTACGACAAGCGCTGCGCAGTAGCAGGTCTGGAAAATGTGGTAATTGACCGAGAGGTTACCAATTTTATCAATATAGGCGAACGAAACAATGTGGCAGGATCTCGCAAATTTGCGCGTTTGATTGCCGAAAAAAAATATGACGAGGCACTGACTATTGCATCTGACCAGATTGAGAATGGCAGTCCCATAATTGATATCAACATGGACGACGCAATGCTTGATTCGGTTCAAGAAATGCGCACGTTCGTAAGATATATCTCGGCCGAGCCTATGGTAGCACGGGCCGCTCTTGTGATCGACTCATCCTCATGGGATACAATCGTGACAGCACTAAAAAACTCGCAGGGCAAGTGCATAGTCAATTCCATAAGCCTTAAAGACGGCGAGGAAGCGTTCCTTGCCAAAGCCGATGAACTCAAGCGATTGGGAGCCGCCGTGATTGTAATGGCATTTGACGAGAAAGGCCAAGCGACAACCTACGACAGGAAGGTCGAAATATGCCAGCGAGCATATAACCTTCTTGTTTCTAACGGGTTCCCATGCGAGGATATAATTTTTGACCCAAATATCTTGTCGATAGGCACAGGAATTAGTGAACATGCGCTATATGCCCTAGATTATATTCGTGCGGTTGAATGGATTAAAACAAATCTTCCACATGCAAAGACTAGCGGCGGACTGTCAAACTTATCGTTCGCATTCAGAGGTAATAACCTAGTGCGCAAAGTATTGCATTCGGTATTCTTGTATCATGCAATAAAAGCAGGACTTGACATGGCTATCATGAATCCTGGCATGATTATTCCTTACGACGAAATAGAACCAAGCCTGCTGAAAGCAGCCGAAGACCTTATTTTCAATCGTTCGGACAATGCGACCCAGGACATGGTAGATATAGCAGCCTCGCTTGCCGAGTCATCAACCAACCAAGCCGACACAACAAGCAGCGAGAAAGACTTAACAGTTTCCCAACTCATTTCCCAATCCTTGGTCAAGGGCCGCAGTGACAACTTGGAATCACTCATGGCTCGTTCCCTGGAAGAGAACAACGGAAACGCCCTGGCGATTATTGAAGGTCCATTGATGCAAGGCATGAAAGACGTGGGCGATATGTTTGCTTGTGGCAAACTCTTCCTGCCGCAAGTGGTAAAGTCGGCTCGTGTGATGCGCGAGGCTGTAGAAATATTACAGCCCGTCATTGAGTCACAAAACAACTCATCAGCCACCAACTACAGGCACACGATTGTACTTGCAACCGTAAAAGGGGATGTTCACGACATAGGCAAGAACATCGTGTCTATCATCCTGTCGTGCAATGGCTTCGACGTCGTTGACCTTGGCGTGATGGTTGATAACCAGAGTATCCTTGAAACTGTGCAGCGCACACATCCTCTCATGGTGGCAGTGAGCGGACTGATCACCCCATCACTCAAAGAGATGGAAAACTTGTGCATGCTTTTTGAGAAAGAGGGAATTAAAACGCCCATTCAGGTGGGTGGCGCTACTACATCGGCAGTCCACACTGCGGTGAAATTATCCCCATTATATTCACCAGGTGTTTTCTATAGCCGAGATGCCTCGCATTGTGCCATTATTGCCAAGGAACTTGCTCGCGACCATGATGCTACCATTGAAAAGAATCGAGCAGAACAATCGTGCATAATTGAGTCATACAATAAAAAGCAAATGGAGACTGCGGCCTACAGTTATAGCCAGGCAAACAATCATGCAGTACAACGCAAGACGCAATCCATTTTCAATGTCGAAGAACTAAATAATGCACATCTCAATGCCGACATAAAGCGTGTTAAAGATAAAATTGACTGGCGCATGCTTTTGGCTTTCTGGGGATTCAAGGGAGAGTCGTTAGAAACCGTATTGGAAAACGAAGAAGCCCGTTCAACGCTGCTTGAAGCAAAACGGCTTCTTGACAAAGCCATTGAAGAAAAGCTCATCTCACTTGAATCGGTTGTCAAATTCTATCCGGCGCTGAAAAACGGGAATGATATTGAACTCCCGGGAGTTGGCACCTTGCCCATGCATCGCAGCCAGAGCGGTAAATGCGAATGTCTCTCCGACTATTTCAGTGAAACAGAGGTTACGCCCATCGGTCTATTTGCTGTCACTGCCAAGATTCATGACCATGCGACAGACAGCAAGTCCTACGAGCACATCATGTTACATGCGCTCTCGGCAAGACTTGTCGAAGCAGCAGCACAACACATTGAGCATGCAGCATTCGGCAAGGCACAATCCATCAGGCCTGCCTTTGGATATGCCTGCTGCCCCGACCACCGTCTCAAGAAAATCGCTTTTGACCTGCTCGACGCTCAAAATGTGTTGGGAATTTCTCTCACCGAGAATTATTCAATCAATCCATCAACCTCGGTGTGCGGTATGCTCATCTCCCATCCTGATGCTCACTATTTTGCAGTGGAGAATGTTGATGATAAACAAAATAATGATTACGAAACCAGAATAAGGAAATGCCTAAAGTAACTGACATAATAAATCAACGCAAGGGTGAACCCTTTGTGAGTTTTGAACTAGTTCCCCCACTCAAGGGAAGCGACGTGAACGTGCTGCACAAGTCTATCGAGGCGTTGGTAGATCTCGACCCGGCATTTATTAATGTGACATGCCATCGTGACGAGGTCCAATATATCTTGAACGATAACGGCACCTACAACAAGATGACTCTCTCAAAGCGTCCCAGCACACTTGCCATAGTGGGAGCAATCATGCAGCGTTTCGACATCAGCATTGTGCCTCACGTGATATGTGGAGGCGCCTCGGCTGCAAAGATTGAGAGCGAATTGCTCGACCTGCATTTTATGGGAATAAACAATGTCGTTGCGCTGCGTGGCGACGCCGAGCCGGGCTACCGTCGTTTCATTCCCGAACCCGATGGATTCTCACATTCAAGTGAACTGGTTGAAATGATAGACCACCTGAATAATGGTGTGTATCTAGACCCCAGCATCAAGAATGGAATCAGCACTGATTTCTGTATTGGTGTTGCAGGATACCCCGAGAAACACTTTGAGGCAGCAAACATTGAAATTGACATCATGCACTTGAAGCAAAAAGTAGATGCCGGTGCCCATTATGTTGTCACTCAAATGTTTTTTGACAACGTGAAGTTCTACCAGTTCCGAGATCTTTGCAGGAAAGCGGGTATTAATGTGCCCATTATACCTGGGTTGAAACCATTGTCAAGTGCAAAGCAAATTCAGTCCATTCCACAAGCATTCCACCTCGACATTCCCAACGAGCTGGTTGCCAAGATACAGCAATACAACGACAAGGAAAGCCAGTATGAGGCAGGGGTAGAATGGTGCATAGCACAGTGCAATGACTTGCTGCAAAACGACGTGCCGGCACTGCACTTCTACACTATGGGACGTGCCGATAATGTGCGTCGCATTGTAAAGGCGGTAATGTAATTAAGTGCAAAAACTTGCATAACCCGATTTTATCAAGTAACTTTGCAGATATATTTCAGAGAATAAACATAAAACAATATAACACAATGACAGCAAAAGAAATACGCGAATCATTTAAGAAATTCTTTGAGGAGAAAGGCCATCACATCGTGCCTTCGGCTCCCATGGTTATCAAAGATGACCCCACATTGATGTTCACTAATGCAGGTATGAACCAGTTCAAGGACATCATCCTTGGCAACAAAGCACCTCAATGGAGCACAGTTGCCGATTCACAGAAATGTCTGCGCGTGAGCGGTAAGCACAACGACTTGGAAGAGGTAGGTCATGACACTTACCACCACACCATGTTTGAGATGCTGGGCAACTGGTCTTTTGGCGATTATTTCAAGGAGAAAGCCATTGACTATGCTTGGGAATTTCTTGTTGACGTGATGAAGATTGACCCGAAATTGCTCTATGCAACAGTATTTGAGGGCTATGCCGCCGAAGGTCTTGAGCGCGACAACGAAGCTGCAGGCTACTGGGAAAAACATCTGCCCGCCGACCACATTATCAACGGCAACCGCAAAGACAACTTCTGGGAAATGGGCGATACAGGCCCCTGTGGTCCATGCTCGGAGATTCACATCGACTTGCGTAGCGAGGAAGAAAAAGCCAAAGTTCCTGGCGCACAGCTAGTAAACAAAGATAATCCCCAGGTAATTGAAATCTGGAACCTCGTGTTCATGCAGTATAACCGCAAAGCCGACAGTTCGCTCGAGCCTCTCCCACTCCACGTG
Organism: Candidatus Sodaliphilus limicaballi; assembly: GCA_018065815.1. Classification (GTDB taxonomy): domain Bacteria; phylum Bacteroidota; class Bacteroidia; order Bacteroidales; family Muribaculaceae; genus Sodaliphilus; species Sodaliphilus limicaballi. The sequence continues at coordinate 18,844 of JAGHSP010000188.1, forward strand.
ATTGACACCGGTATGGGATTTGAACGCCTGTGTATGGCATTGAGTGGCGTAAAGTCAAACTATGACACCGACGTGTTCCAGCCACTCATTAAGAAAGTGGGTGAAATCTCTGGCAAAACTTATGGCAAAGATAACGACGTTGACGTGGCAATGCGCGTCATTTCTGACCATGTGCGCACCATTGCATTCTCTATCGCCGACGGCCAGTTGCCCAGCAATGCAAAGGCAGGTTATGTGATTCGTCGCATCTTGCGTCGTGCCGTGCGATATGGCTACACATTCCTCGGCCTTAAGGAAGCATTCATGTACCAGATGATTGATACACTCATTGAGTCAATGGGCGATGCTTACCCCGAACTGCCCGCACAAGCCGATCTCATCAAGCATGTAACAAAGGAGGAAGAAGATTCATTCCTGCGCACCCTCGAAACCGGCATGAAGCTCATCGACAAGGTGATAGCCGATGCCAAGGCTGGTGGTAAAAACGCTATTGATGGACGTGAAGCATTCGTGCTCTATGATACTTACGGTTTCCCCCTCGACCTCACACAACTCATCCTTAAAGAGAACGGCATGACCGTTAACGAGGAAGACTTTAATGCTGAAATGCAGAAGCAGAAACAGCGTGCTCGCAATGCCGCGCAAGTAGAAGCAACCGACTGGGTTGAACTCCAAGAAGGCGTCACAGAGTTTGTGGGATATGACAGCACCGAGTGCGACACTGCAATTTTGCGTTACCGCAAGGTAAAGCAAAAGAACAACGAGTTCTATCAGATTGTGCTCGGCAAAACTCCGTTCTATGCCGAAATGGGTGGCCAGGTTGGCGACCACGGCACACTCACAGTGGGCGATGAAGTAATCGAAATCACTAACACAAAACGCGAGAACAATCTTCCCGTGCACATAGCAAAGAAGCTGCCTAGTAATCCTGCGGCGCCTGTTCATGCAGCAATCGACATGGAGATGCGTCACGCCATTGAGTGCAATCACACTGCAACTCACCTCATTCACTCGGCTCTGCGTCAAGTTCTGGGCACACATGTAGAGCAGAAAGGCTCTTATGTTGATGCTCATGCACTGCGTTTTGACTTCTCTCACTTCAAGAAAGTTACTCCCGAGGAGATAAGAGAAGTTGAGCATGTTGCTAACGCGATGGTTCGGGGAGCGATTGCACGAGAGGAACACCGCGACATGGCCATCGATGCTGCACGCGAGATGGGCGCTATGGCTCTCTTCGGCGAGAAATATGGCGACAAAGTGCGTGTCATCAAGTATGGCAACTCGGTTGAACTCTGCGGCGGTACACACGTTGCCAATACTGGTAACATCGGTATGATTAGAATCGTTAGCGAAGGGTCAGTAGCTGCCGGCATTCGTCGCATCGAGGCTGTGACTGGCAAGGAAGTTGAGAACATGCTCGACGGCCTTCAGGACACAATGCTTGAAATACGCGCTATGCTCAACAACGCTCCCGATGCACTCGTTGCTATCAAGAAATCGCTTGCCGAGAATGTTGCATTGCAGAAACAAATCGAGGGATTTGTACAGGATCGCATCAACAACCTCAAGTCTAGCCTGCTGGAGAAAGCCGAGGAGATCAATGGAATTAAAGTTGCTACACTCTGTGGCAATGTCATGGCCGACGTAGTGCGTGGTGTCGCCCTCGCAATTAAGGCCGACGGTGCACAGCGCACTGCTTTCCTTGCTGCTACACAAGACGCAGGCAAACCCATGCTCACGGTCATGTTTACCGACGACCTCGTGAAGGAAGGCATGAAAGCTGGCAATGTTGTCAAGGAAGCTGCCAAGCTCATCCAGGGCGGTGGCGGAGGACAACCAGGTCTTGCACAAGCCGGCGGACGCAATACCGAGGGACTGGGCGCCGCAATGGACAAGATGAAAGAACTCCTAGGCTAATCCTAGAACAATTACATTTTACAATGGGAGGTAGTTTCACGACTGCCTCCCATTTTTCACAATCACCTCATGCCATGTACTTTACCAACCACGACAAATAATTGAGTACACTTATTAGTAAAATTTTGCCGAATGGTATATTTTCATTATCTTTGCAACAATCTAAAAATCACTAACAGATGAAGAAATTACTCACAATCGCATTTGCAGCTGCAATTATAAGCATGCTTTATTCATGTCAACGCTATCCCTATATTTCATATTATATTAAAGTAGTGGATCAGAATGGTAACAACAAGCTCGACACAGTGTCGGCACCCGGTAAAATCAATGTCAACGACCTGTGGTTTGAAGTAATTGCAGGCGAATTCCGCGACACACTGGGGATAACCCCCTATGACGAGGATTACACTGCCGCAGCCGACTCAACGGTTGCAGGCAATGAAGTTACACCTCCCGAGAACTACCAGTTCCCCTATATTGTCAAGTTCTGCAACTTCGACCGTCCTCACCTGTGGGTGAGCACCAGTGCCCCCATTGGCATCGAACTTGCTCAATGCCCCGTGTTTGTAATCCACTGGACCGACGGATCTACCGACTCATTGCAAATCGACAACGGAATGGGAACCCTTTCGGATCCTGACTATTATGTCAACGGCAAGAAAGTCAAGAGCGAGGAAGAATTTATCACAATAGTGAAGTAAAATATACGGCATAAGCGCAGGCGCGATGCAACGGACATATCCGCAGCATCGCGCCTCTTTTATTCAGTATTATCCGACTAATTGGATTAGAAATCATGCTTTCACTGTTCAAGAGAAAGCATGATTTGTTACATATCTTTTATTCCTATTTCGATTGTCAAGCCGCCGCCCACTGTGTTTGCTGCCGTGGCATAGCCACCATAACGCACAGCGATATTCTTGACGATAGCAAGTCCCAGTCCAGTGCCACCCAGCCGACGCGAGCGCCCCTTGTCAGTGCGATAAAATCGCTCAAAAAGATGTGGAAGATGTTC